>JAYWCS010000160.1:0-12183 GCA_043780315.1 Bacteroidota bacterium
AAAGCGACCGTGATGTTTTTAAGATTATGTTGCCGGGCACCGTTTACCACGATCCATTTCCTGGCATTTCTGATATGTTCGGGTGGTTCAATTTTTAAATCCCGCCGAAGATATTTTCCGGTCAGGCTGCTTTCATTTTTTATAATCGCCTCATAGTTTCCGGCTGCCACCACTTCGCCGCCGAGATGACTGGCCAGTGGGCCCATATCAATAATATGATCGGCCTCACGCATCATCATTTCATCGTGCTCGACTACGACTACGGTATTTCCGAGGTCGCGTAATTCTTTGAGCACACGGATCAGTCGTTTTGTATCACGGGCATGCAGACCGATAGATGGTTCATCCAATATATATAAAGAGTTCGTTAGGTTGCTGCCGAGGGAACGCGTTAGCTGGATACGCTGACTCTCGCCACCGCTGAGTGAATTCGCCAGGCGGTTCAGCGTCAGATAGCCCAAACCGACGTCCAGCAAAGTTTTCAGCCGGTTATGAATTTCAATTAAGATCCTTTTGGCAACCTGCTGCTGAAAGGGAGAAAAACGAATGGACCTGAACCACTCGGACAGTTTATCCACCGGCATCTCGCAGAGTTCCCCTATATGCAGGCCATTGATTTTTATATAGAGGGCTTCCGGGCGCAGGCGATAACCTTTACAATCCGGGCAAACCGTTCTGCCGCGGTAGCGGGAAAGAAGCACCCGGTATTGCACTTTGTATAAATTCTTCTCTACTTCTTTAAAAAAATCATCGATACCATTCACTTCTTTGTTGCCTTCCCAGAGCAACTGGTATTGCGCCTTGGTCAGATCGATGATTGGCTTGTGTATCGGAAAATCAAACTTTCCGGACGTTTTAATGAATTGTTCTTTCCAGGCGCTCAGTTTCTCTCCTTTCCAGGGCGCCACCGCTCCTTCATACAAACTGAGGCGCTTGTCCGGGATCACCAGATCGGCATCCACGCCCAGCACCTGTCCGAATCCCTCACAGGTTGGGCAGGCCCCAAAGGGATTATTGAATGAAAAAAGATTAGGTACCGGCTCTTCGAAGCGAATACCATCGAGCTCGAACCGATTGGAGAAAGCCATCTTTTCTTCTCCATTGATCTCGAGCAGCATCTGCCCTTCGCCCTCATAGAAAGCCATGCCAATCGAGTCTGCCAGCCGGTGGTTATCGTCTTCGTCAAAAACCTTTACCACAATACGGTCGATCAGCAGAAAGGAATCATTCTTCGGAAGCTTGGGATCGGTCTTTTTAGCGGGTTTGACCGATTCAGCCGATGGAGGCGTGAGCAGGTCCTCAATACGAACCACCTCGCGGTTAATATACATTCTTGAAAAACCCTTTTGCAGGAGGATATTGAGCTCCTCGGTGGTATTCCGGTTGATATGCTGTTTGAAAGGAACCAGGATCATTACTTTGTCGCCGGCCGGGCGCGCGCTCATAGCCTGAATCACATCCTGGACATCATTCTTTTTTACTTCACGGCCAGATACGGGCGAAAAGGTAATGCCTACGCGGGCAAAAAGCAACCGCAGGTAGTCATACATCTCGGTCATACTGCCGACGGTGGAACGTGGAGTACGGGTGGTCACTTTTTGTTCGATGGCGATGGCCGGACAAAGCCCTTTTATATAGTCCACGTCGGGCTTATCCATCCTTGCCATGAACTGACGGGCATAGGCACTGAGGCTCTCTGCATAGCGCCGCTGGCCCTCAGCGAAGAGCGTATCGATCGTCAACGAAGATTTTCCGGAACCTGATACACCGGTTACGACAATAAATTTATTGCGTGGAAAATCGACGGAGATATTCTTCAGATTGTGTACCCGGGCGCCTTTAATTTCAATAAAATCTCGGGTATTTTTAGGTGCGTGCTGCGTGGATACTTTTTTGGCCTTGCTGGTCGTGATCATCATTGGGAAAACAAATATATTGGAACTGAAACAATTAGGAACCGGATTCCCATAAATGGAAAGACCTGAATAACCTGAATAACAATTTATTTTCCCAAAATGTTGTTTTTTCCAAAAAATGCATATCTTTAAATACTGAAGAACAATTTACAACACAATAAAAAAAATTTATAGAGTAAGAACTTCTACACCGAAAAGCCAAGCATTTTTTTAGAAATCCAACATATATCCTATCACCTTTAAAAACCGTAGAAGTTTATGAATTCTTCGCTACGTACGAAAACAGACCATGAGTTAATTCACTCTTTTCGCGACGGCGATTTACTGGCTCTCGAAGCTTTAGTAATCCGCCACAAGGACAAGTTGTTCACTTCCATTCTCTTCCTCGTCAAAGACAAGTATCTGGCGGAGGACATTTTCCAGAATGTTCTGATTAAGATTATCGACACCATTCGCGGTGGGCGGTATACAGAAGAAGGTAAATTCCTTCCCTGGGCGATGCGAATTGCACACAATTTGTGTGTAGATCATTTCCGTAAGGTGAAAAGAACCCCTGCCATCAAGACCAGCGATGACCGGGACATTTTCGAAGTCATCAATTTTACCGAGGACGGTGCTGATGTAAAAATCATGAAAAGACAGAGCCACGACCGTGTACGACGGATGTTGGATCTTCTTCCGGAAGATCAGCGCGAAGTCATCATCCTGCGGCACTATGCCGACCTGAGTTTTAAGGAGATTGCTTCCCTGACCAACTGCAGCATCAATACGGCGCTTGGCCGTATGCGGTACGGTTTGATTAACCTGCGTAAAATGATGGTGGAAAAAAGAATTGCTCTCTAGTCGATTTTTACACTACCTGATTAAAAAAGTAAAGGCGGAAGAAATTCCGCCTTTACTTTTTACCGTCAACCATCAACCGTTCTCGGCTACGCCGAGAACAACCGTCAACCATCAACCTAAAACCGTCAACCATAAACCGTCAACCATAAACCTAAAACCGCCAACCAACTACCTTCTCCCGGCAGCCAGTCCACAGTCCAGCCATTCGGTAAACTCAGCGGCTTTCGGCGTATACCCTTTCGTATTGGTTAATATTTTTTCATCGGGGCTCACGATAGCATATTGTGGCTGGGAAACTGCATTGAAATTCTCCGACTGGAAGGTGGCCCATTTATCGCCGACCGTAATAATATTTTTCTGTGCACTGTCTTTCGTATGATACAACATCTGAGAAGCCGCGGGCAGGAGTCTGCGTTCATCCACATATAAAGAGACCACCACAAAAGAGTCGAGCATTCTTTTCTTCACTTCTTCGTTTGTCCACACGTTTTCTTCCATGCGGCGACAGTTTACACAGGCCCATCCGGTGAAATCGATCAGCAGCGGCTTGTGCAACTTGCGCGCAAGGGCAAGAGCTTCTTCATAATCCCGAAGGGGCTCCACTCCACGGGCACAATTCACGGGATTTTTGTATACTGAATAACACAAGGGTGGCGGAAAACCGCTGATCAGGGTCAGATTCGCCGCCGGCGTATTGGTTAACCCGGGTATCAGGTAGACGGTCGAGATTCCAAAGAGCAATAAAAAACCGATCCGGAAGGGACTGAATTTCTTCACGGGACTATCATGCGGAAAACGAATTTTACCCAGCAGATAAAGCGTGATCAGGATACCAATCAGAACCCAGAAGCCGATAAAAATTTCCCTTTTCACCAGTCCCCATTGCTCCACCAGATCGGCATTGGAAAGAAATTTCATCGCCATCGCCAGCTCCAAGAATCCCAACACCACTTTCACGGAACCGAGCCAGCCACCCGATTTTGGCAAAGATCCCAGCCATCCGGGAAATAAGGCAAAAAGGGCAAAAGGAAGTGCGAGTCCAAGCCCAAAACCACCCATTCCAAAAGTTAGCTGAATAGCGCCGCCATGGTTTGATAAGGCTCCGGCCAACAAAGAACCCAGTATCGGGCCCGTGCAGGAAAAAGAGACAATCGCCAGCGTCATCGCCATGAAAAAAATACCGGCGATGCTTGTGCCGCCCGACTTATTATTAACAGAATTGGCCACACTGCCCGGTAGACTAATCTCGAAATATCCGAAAAATGAAATCGCAAAAACAACGAAAATGGCGAAGAAGATCAGGTTCAGCCAAACGTTGGTAGAAATATTATTCAGAATCTCCGGATCCGTGTGATCCAGCAGGTGAAAAGGCAGACTAAGCAAAACATAGATCAGGAAAATAAAAAATCCATATAAAAAAGCATGGGCTTTACCCGAACCCTGCGGCCCCGTTTTCTTCGTGAAAAAAGAGACCGTGAGTGGTATCAGCGGGAAAACACAGGGGGTGAGCAACGCAATAAATCCGCCCAGCAAACCGAGCAGGAAAATACTCAATAAGCCCTTCCCTTCGGTGCCCGAATCACCACAAGCATTCACGGGATGGTGCAGATCGAATGTTGGAATACGAATGCGCGCACCGGTATTTACGCCTCCCTCCAGGGCGGCGCTGAAAGCATAATTTCCGGTATAAAAAGAATCGCCTTTTCCGAAATAATAATTTAGGGACCCGAAAACGCGCGCCGGTACGGTTCCTTTAATCGCAACGGGAACGGTAAACTTTCCTTCCCCTGAATACAAAACAAAAGAAGCGTTATCGAAGAGCGCAACTTTTTGTGCGGACGATTTGCCTTCAGCTAAAAAAGGCGGTTTATAAGAAAAAGAACTGTCGGCAAAATTCAGTTCCATGGACGGGGTGCCACTGAGATCCTGACCCGGACCGTATAACTGCCATCCGGGTTTCACCTGCACATTAAAAATAAGTTGATAAACGCCAGCGGCATTTTTAGACGAATGCAGTGTCCATTGAACGGCTGTACTATCCTGTGCATAACCCTGAAAGAAAAAAAAACCCTGAAGCAGAAATAAAAATCCCACCTTTTTTACCATAGGGACTAAATGTACTAAGGAATTGCGAATGCATTTTGTCGCGCAGCGGACGGCTGGTTACGGTTGCTAAATATTTGCTCAAATAATATGCGGCCGTCTGTATTTCCAAGATTTTCTGACACCGCCCGTTCGGGATGCGGCATCAGTCCGATGACATTCCCCGCGAGATTACTGATACCTGCAATATGGCGGGTACTGCCATTGGGATTGGAATCTTCAGTTACCTGTCCTTCGGCATCACAATATTTCCAGAGCACCTGTCCGTTCATTTCCATTTCATCGAGTACTTTTTCTGCCGCATAAAACCGGCCTTCCCCATGGGCAATCGGAACTTTCAGTGCCTGACCGTTCTCTTTCCGGATATAAATATTCTTACTGATAAATTTCTGATTGGCATTCCGTAGCAATACACCCGGCAACAACTGGGACTCACATAGAACCTGGAATCCATTGCACACGCCGAGCACCCGACCGCCTTTTTCCGCAAAACGGATCAGGGGTTGCATGAGCGGACTAAATCGTGCGATCGCACCGCAACGCAGATAATCTCCATAAGAAAAGCCTCCCGGAAGCACAATGCAATCCTCTGTTGTAAATATGCTCAGGTCGTGATCCTTATGCCATAACATGATCACTTCATACCCCAAATCGTCCTGAAGGGCAAATTGCATGTCGCGGTCACAATTGGATCCCGGGAAAACGATAACGCCGAATTTCATGAGCTCAGTTTAGGACATAAAGGTAATTAATAACGATTGCCACCCCAAAACAAAGCCAGTGCAGGAGGCCCACCCAAAAGGGCTTCGGCGGATAGTAATAGGCAGCGGCATGAAATACAGCAAAAGGCATAGCGGTCACGATCCAATTTTCGTATGACCCGGCTTTATTGATAATGATGACAAGGATGGCGGTGATCAGAAATACCAGTAGCAGGCTCCAGCTTTTGCGAACATGGATGAGCATCTTATTCAGATTATTCTGAACATAAAATCCGCCGATGACAAAGGGAATAACCAATAAACTGATCGCAGCGATGATCCAGATGGAATTCGGAATAGCCGGAAAAGTAAAGCGGATCTGCGGAATGAGATTCTTCCAGTGCAACTGATGGGTGAAATACAAAAACAGCATCAGGAAATAATAGGGAGAGGTAAACCCGATGAAACCGACGATCCATTCCTGGATGCGGAAGGGCCGCATGATCAGCAGTGAAAAAAATAATAAGACCAGAAACGCAATGGCCGGAATGTACAGCAGCGTGGCTAAACCGAGAAATAGTCCGATGTTGAAAATGGCAGATACCGGAGTCTGACTATTATATAAGGCGACCATGCGGTACCAGCACCAGATGATAATGGAATTGATGAGCAGGGGTGCCGAAAAATGGCCCCAGTCGGGCAATAAAGATGTGATCAGAATATAACTCATGCCTGGCAGGTAATTGGCCTTCGGCAACATTTTATGGTAATTGCAAATACTATTGAGCAGAGTGGCCTGGGTAAAAAGAATAATAAAAGTAAGGATCGCAAAAGGGAGTGCCGCATGACTGAACAAAGAATCGAGTGCCGTCAAAATAAACCGATAGAGATAATTGTCTTCAGAATGCAGAACGGGAGAAAAAGGGTGCAGGAAAAGCGGGAACTTTAGCACCAGCGCATAAATGAATAAAAACAAGGCATTCGTCGATGCCTTTTGTTTGAAGATACCAATCACCCTGGCTGTTTTAGAAATCTACTTTTGCAAAGCAAAGATAATTCTTGAAGAAGCAAGGTATTACAATTTGATTACTAGATATCTGTTTTCCGTGTCTTGGTAAAAATTCATAGCCCTTATCGAGGTTGTGCAATGTCGGATACCGGGCAATCTTTCCATCGGCAGAAACACTCTGATCGGTCAACAGTAGGGTTCTTCGTTCCGCTTCATTATATAAAAAGTGAATTTCGCCTCCGGTATTGACCATTTTGAAAGAAATCTTATTATCCTCTTCATCATCAAACTGACTTTTAGGAATCACGTTACTCCATTCCAGGTTACTGTTTTTATCGAAAGAAAGCAACATGATATTTTCCGCATTGTACCGGTTGATCGCCCCGGAGCCATATCCATAGCGGTTCCACGGAGAATACGGAGAATAGTAGGGAGAATAATAGCCCATCGGGCTCATCGGACCGTATAAATAATCGGAACGATTGAATGCATTTCCTCTGGAGGTTGTATACTCCGACTCGCTGACCACGAGATAGCCGCCGTCCTTCTTTACAATAATATTTTTAATGAAGAAATCATTGAAAGCCATCTTTACATTGGATTCCGAGCTCTTGGACAGGGTCCTTAATTCATCATTGAAAATGGTTAGCGTTTCCTTCAGTTTATGATCGCTCGATTTATCCCAGATCACAGTGTACAGTCCTTCGATATCACCGCGTCGTTGTTTATAGTAAAAGGCAGACAGCAGGTATCGCTTATTATTATTATCCACTTTTACTTTCAATTCATCCAGTAGCCGGTCGCTTGCGCCGATATCCTGAATTGAAAAAGTATCGGACAAAGGGCCTTTCGAAACAAAGGAAACATGGGATATGTAAATGCCGTTATTACTATGCGCAAAACGCGTGAAAACGAGTTGCCCGTCGTTATCGATTTCAAAATTCGTAAACTGATCGGCATGATCATTCACCATCATGGTCAGGCGGTGCCGGTCCTGCAAATCAAGGTTTTTGTTAAAGAGAAAACTGGTGAATACATAGGTCTTGGGATTTTTAGTATTGATCTTCAGCGCCATCAGCTGCTGTTTGTCTTCACTGATCACCGTGGTATAAATCTTGTTCGTGGCACCACTCACCTGCGTGGTATCCAGATCGACGGGATCGCTCATTTTATTAGCCTGACCGTCTAGCTTGACCGCCACGAGATGAACAATATTTTTTTTCTGGAACTCACAAAGCAGATATATAAAATCAGGGTATTGTACAAAATCGATATTGACAATTTTTTCCGGCAAAAAAGAAAGTGGCACCTGTTGAACCAGTTTCATATCTTGGTTGAATACAGAAATGGTATGGATATTCCGGTTGTTTTTATATACCAGGATATTTCCCGAAACGCGGCCAATAATTTGAAAATCTGTTTTGCGGGAATCGTCCTGTTCTGGTTCGGAATATTGAATGTGTTGCGCCTGCATAAGCAGAGGTAGCGCGATCAGCAGACCAAGGAATCGTAATTTCATAAAATAAACGCTTGTGTAAATTGGATCAAATGACAAGTTACTCAAAACTCCGTTCAGATTCTGTTAATTTCATCCTATTCCCTATATCTTTGTGCAGAGCACAACTTAGCGAATGCCCACCGGTTGCCATTGAAATAGTCCGACACGGTTAGAAACCACTATAACTTGCATCGCAGTGAGCAAACAAATTGACAAGGTTACAGTCGGCAGCCTGGTTATTGCTTTGGGTATCATTTACGGGGATATTGGAACTTCTCCGCTCTATGTACTCAGCGCCATTATCAACGGTCGCGCCATCAGTGAAATGTTAATTGTGGGGAGTCTTTCCTGCATCATCTGGACCTTAACACTCCAAACCACTGTTAAATATGTCTGGCTAACCCTCAAAGCCGACAATAAAGGAGAAGGTGGTATTTTTTCGCTTTATGCATTGGTTCGGCGACAGCGCCGCTGGCTGGTTCTTCCCGCGATGATCGGGGGTGCCGCACTCCTGGCGGATGGAATGATTACCCCGCCCATTTCCATTACTTCTGCTATTGAAGGTTTAAGACAGTTACCCAGTCTCAGTTATATTCCCCAGGACACCATTGTTTATATTGTGTTGGCATTAATGGTCCTGCTTTTTTTCCTGCAGCAATTTGGCACCGATTCCATTGGAAAACTTTTTGGTCCAATCATGTTTATCTGGTTTGGCATGATGGCCGTACTCGGCTGTAACCATCTGCTGGATGATCTTCATATTTTCAAAGCCCTGAGCCCCGTGTATGCGATCGAATTGCTGACGATGTATCCCAAGGGATTCTGGATTCTGGGGGCTGTTTTTCTATGTACCACCGGGGCGGAAGCGCTATATTCTGACCTCGGACATTGTGGTAAAAAGAATATCCGTGTTTCCTGGGTGTATGTAAAAACCTGTCTGATTCTTAATTACCTCGGACAAGGCTCCTGGCTATTACATAATCAAATGGGCAAAGTTTTTGATACGGCCCACAACAATGTTTTTTACAGTATTATGCCCGATTGGTTTTTGATACCAGGCATTATGATTGCGACGGCAGCGGCCATCATTGCGAGTCAGGCCCTGATCAGCGGCTCCTTCACCCTTATCAGTGAAAGCATGCGGCTGAATCTTTGGCCGAAATTCCGGATCAGTTATCCAACCGAGCAAAAAGGTCAACTATATATACCGGCGATCAACTTCCTTTTATTTGTCGGTTGCTGCGGCATCACGATTTATTTCAGGTCATCCTCGCATATGGAAGCTGCTTACGGTTTGGCCATCACGCTCTGTATGCTGGCCACTTCCATTCTATTTGCCAATTACCTGATTTCCCGGCGGGCGCCGACTATATTTATTTACCTCTACCTATCCGTCTACCTGATCATCGAATTCAGTTTTCTCTTTGCCAATCTCGACAAATTCCCGCACGGTGGATTCGTAACCTTGATCGTAGGTGGCGGCCTGTTTTCGATTATGTATGTTTGGTACCGGTCGCGGAAAATCAAGAACCGTTATGTTGAATTTGTGCGGTTGGAAAATTATATTCCGCAGATTCAGGAACTCAGTACCGACCGGACGGTTCCAAAATTCGCCACGCATCTGATGTATATGACGAGTGCGAACAACCCCAAAGAAATTGAACATAAAATCATCTATTCGATTCTGAATAAAAAACCCAAACGCGCCGACATATACTGGTTCGTCCATATCGATACGCTCGATGATCCGTACACATCGGAATATTCTGTTGTACATATTATTCCGAATGATATCATCCGGGTTGAATTCAGGCTCGGTTTCCGGATTGAACCGCGTATTAATTTAATGATCCGAAAGGTAGTGGAGGACCTGGTTAAAAACAGGGAAGTAAATATTACCAGCCGGTATGAATCTCTGGAAAGAAATAATGTGGTGGGTGATTTCCAGATTGTCGTAATGGAAAAATATCTAAGTCAGGATAACGAACTCTCTTTTTTCGAACGGGTGATCATGAAGTTATATTTCTGGCTGAAAGAAGCCAGTCTCTCGGAAGAACGCGGATTCGGACTCGATCCTTCGAATGTGATTATAGAAAAATTCCCGCTGATCGTGTCTCCCCTGCCGGATTTGAATCTGAAAAGAATCGGGGAAGAATGAAGGGCCAATCGGTACGCGGGACAATGAATTGATGGGTGTTGAATGATACGATCCGGTGTCTTGGTGCTCTTATGCAATCAAATGTTTTAATCCCTCCAGCCTGGCGGCCGGAAGAAAATAGTGATTATGCGATACCGGCCTGATTTCGCTGGCGGGATCGAGCAGCTTTAATTTTTTATTATCCAGATAATACAATGAATAGGTGAATGCATGCAGTAAATCCAGTAGCCGCTTCCTTTCCTGCGGATCCCCCAATTCGCAAAGAATAATCGGGCGGTGTTTTCGGATCGTATTGACGAAAGATTGAAACACCTGAAACTCCAGACCCTCTACATCACATTTGATATAATCAACCCTCGGCAGATGAGAGAACAATTCATCCCCGTAAACATTCTGAACTTTTTCGGATTCCACATACTCTAAAAACGTACTGGATTCCATCACACGGGCGTAGGCAAACTTCTTAACGTCGTTCACTTTGGGAATACCCATTTCAACGAACGGCCTGTCGGCTCCCATGGCATTTTGATACAACGTAACATTATTGATTTTTTTATTTGCAATCAATCCAAGCAGGGTATTGTAAAACTTTGACATCGGTTCAATCGCATACACATGACCGTTATTACCCACCAGCCGGCTCAGTTCCATGGTGAAATATCCGAGGTGTGCGCCAATGTCGATACAATAATCGTCGGGGCGGATCAGGTTCCTTAAAAAATAAACATCCTGATAATCTACCCCGAGTCGGCCGGTTTTATATAACTGCTGAAAAGAAACAGCGAGCAGGCGGAGATAGCGTTTTTCGCCCAAAGATTCTAGCAGGAACTTTCTGATACGGCTCATCTGGAAAAATTAGTCACGAAGGTACTATATCAGTCTCTTTGATTTTTGAACTTGTACGGGTGGGGGGAAAAACTAATCCTCCGTCAAAAGGATTTTTTCCTTACCCACTTTCAATGTAAAATGGGCGCCGCATTTGAGGGCGAGGTTTTCTTTCACATGACCGACCGGAAAACCAAAACAAACCGGATAGTCAAAATCCGCCAGCATATCCCGGATGATTTCATACGCGTCGGCACCGAAAGGCCGTTCCGTATCTTTTAAATCGGTGAAGTGACCGACAACGACGGCGGCGACTTTATGAAACTTTCCGGCCTCTTTCAATTGGTATAGCATCCGGTCCATATTATAGAGATACTCACCAATATCTTCTATAAAAAGTATGAGCCCCTTGGTTTTAAAATCCGATGAGCCGCCGACAGCATGCACTAGCATCGTCAGATTGCCACCCATCAGTATTCCCTGCGCTTCGCCTTTTCGGTTGAATGGATGCGGGTCGCAGGAATATGCCGCTTTTTTTCCGGAGAGCAATTCCCGGATGGAACCGGTATATAAATCTCCGGGTGCGTTGTCCTGGAATGCTCCTGCCATCGGGCTGTGGCCCGTTGCAATTTCATAATTTGCAAAGATATGCGCATGCAAAAGCGTGATATCACTATATCCCAAAATCCATTTAGGGTATCTGCGGAATTTTTTAAAACTGATATGTTCGATGATCCGCGTCAGTCCGTATCCCCCGCGACCAAATAAAACAGCGCGCACCGATTCATCATCCAGCATTTCTTGCAGATCTTCCAAACGTTCCGTATCCGTTCCTGAAAAATAATTCGCTGAAGTTCCCCCGACCGTTTTCCCGATTTTCACCTGAAATCCCCAGGCCTGCAGCATTTGCACGCAGGGCACAATCCGCTCGGCAGCCATAAATCCCGAGGGACAACAAATACCGATCGTGTCGCCGGAAGAGAGGGACGGAGGGGTGGTGTGAGACATTTGTTGACGGTTATTGGTTGATGATTGACGGTTTTTGGTTGATGGTTTTTGGTTGATGATGGGTTTTTCCTATGTTGTTTCTTTAAAAATAACGTGCCCCTCCTGAATATCCAAATCATACC
>JAYWCS010000161.1:0-4091 GCA_043780315.1 Bacteroidota bacterium
TACAAATGTAGGAGAAAAAGCAGCATGCGGTGGGTATACGCTGTACACTAACCGGGTTCGGAAAGGGAATTATTGCGTATTTTCGAACCGCCTAATGAAGATCCTGCAAATCCACATTTACAAGCTTTCCATTCCCATGGTCCCGTTTCGAATTGCAACGGGCACGATGCATCATGCGCAAAATTTATTTATTCAGATCGAGACCGACGAAGGACTCACCGGGGTGGGTGAATGTTCGGCCTTCCCGATGATTGTCGGCGAAACCCAGTCAACCTGTTTTGAAATGGCCAAGGACTTTGCGGCTTGTTGGAAGAACAAAGACGCGTTGGATATCCCCATGCGTATGCAGGAGCTGGATAATTTTACGGCTTTCAATTCAACGGTAAAAAGTGCCTTTGATATGGCGCTATATGACCTGGCGGCTAAAAAAGCCGGACTGCCACTTTACAAATATTTAGCGGGTGAAATCAAACCGCTGGAGACCGACCTCACGATTGGTATTGGGGAGCCGGAAGAAATGGCGCTGAAAGCTGTTGAATTCAAAAAAAAAGGCGTTCGCATTATTAAAATCAAGCTAGGTAAAAACGGAAACGAGGACCTGCGCCGGGTTCAAATGATTCGCGCGGCGGTGGGAGATTCTATTCGGCTGCGCGTGGATGCCAATCAGGGTTGGGATTTTGAAACGGCCCGCGAAGTCCTTGTAAAAATGGGACCCTGCGACATTGAATTCTGTGAACAACCGATGCGGCAAACCAATGATTTTCATTTGCCGGAACTGCGTAAAATATCACCCATCAAAATCATGGCCGATGAGAGTGTTTTCAATCACCATGATGCGCTGCGACTGATACAGGCAGACGCATGCGATTATGTCAATATCAAATTTGCAAAATCGGGCGGTATCGCAGAGGCAATAAAAATAAACCGGGTCTGCGCTGATAACAATATCCCCTGTATGATGGGTGGTATGCTGGAAAGCCGGCTGGCACTAACTGCCTTTGCACATTTTGCTTTATCGCAAAAAAATATTCAGTTTTATGATATGGATACCTGTTTACTCGGGCATCAGGCAGATCCGGTATTGGGTGGCGTTCTATATAAAGGATATTTTTTAGAAGTGCCGGAAGTTCCCGGCATTGGTGCAACGATCAACGAAACATTTCTTGAAACCTGTATGCAGATTACGATATAAAAATAAAAAAATCACGATGAATTCACCGATGGACTCCCAGATTATTATGACTGAGCTGGTACTTCCCAATGATACCAATGTATTCGGCAACCTGATGGGGGGGCGTTTAATGTATTGGATGGATATTGCTGCGGCTCTTTGCGCAGGCAAACATTGTAAAACCCAGGTCGTCACCGCTTCGGTTGATAATATTTCATTTGAAAATCCGATTGAACTAGGGAACGTGGTACATATTGAAGCCAAACTGAGCCGTGCTTTTTCTACTTCCATGGAAGTACACTTAAAGGTTTGGGGTGAAAGTTTTACCAGCCATGCACGGTATAAAAGTAATGAGGCTTATTATACATTTGTAGCCCTGGATGCCAACCGGAAACCGACCCCGGCTCCCCCCCTGGTGCCAGTGAGTGAGGAAGATAATATTTTATTTGAGGGGGCTCTGCGGCGCCGTCAGCTGAGGTTGATTTTGGGGGGTAAAATGAAACCCGAAGACGCTCAGGAACTGAGGGCGCTGTTTAACCAGGTAAAACCCGGTCTGTAGACGCGTTAGCCATTTTAATATTCAAAAATGTTTCCTCCTATTATGTGGGTATTGGAAAATAGGCAGCCTGTTTCCACCTGAAAACGTAACCAATGCCCGAACGTTTACGATGCAAAAAAATAAATGGCTGCTACTGAATTTCATTTTTCTGGCGGCATTCTGTTTCATTCTATTAACCGGGACATCGATCTGGAAAAACAATATCCCGCAGATCTTCGCAACCGTGTCGTTGGCGCCCGTCTGCAAAAAGAAGTACCGTAAATATTTTTTATTTCTCATTAGTTCCTTCGCGGTATTGGGACTATATGGTTTGTTTGTTTTGGGTAATCATTTTGAAAAATTATTACGGGAAAACTATCAACAGGCGCTTGAAAAACATATCGAAATTCATCAGAACGGAAAAGCAGACGAACTGTTCATGCCGGGCGGACCAACGTTACCCTATCTCCCAGGATTTAATTTTAACGTAGTGGCCGAAAATACCAAAAGACATCCGGTAGCTGTTTCCACTGAATCCGGAAATGTATTTATCGTGTATCAAAATATACTACATCACCGAATGCCGCTGAAGCTGTTGAATACATTGAATTTAATCAGTCTTGCCCTGCTGTCCGGCCTGCTTTTTTATTTTGGCCGCAAGCATCGACCGCCCCTGGAGCAGGTGATGATTTTCGCTTTGCTGTTATATATGCTGGAGGAATTTTTTAGCCCGGTGGAAAGGCACCAGTACAATGTAGTGTAATGGCTCCCGCTGATTTTATTCGGATTTCTGTTGCTGCCGGATCCGCGGAATATAAAAGACCCGGCGTTTTGGTTGTTAGTTGCCGGACTAGCACTCACCATCCTCAACCCGTCCTGGATTTTCGATCGCAATTCGCTTGGAGAAATTTGCTGGCTTTGAACATCGCTGATCATTTCCTTTAACTTCAAACCATCCAACGTGAAACTATGGAAACAGCCATCATCATGGGGGCCGGACTTGCGGGCCTGACGGCATCTTGTGAATTGCTGACCAAGACCTCCATACGGCCTATTATCATCGAGATGGACAGTCAGGTAAGTGGTATATCGAAAACGATGAATTACAAAGGAAATTTAATCGATATCGGGGGACATCGTTTATTTTCAAAAGCTGAAAAAATCGGGGACTGATGGCTGAATTTTCTTCCGCTGGAGACCCCCGATCCGCAAAATCCCATCTCCCTCACGTATCAGAACCAAACCACTTCGTTTAAACCGCATACTTCTGAAAATGGGAGTACGAATGGGAAAATGATGGTGCGACCGAGGAAATCGCGCATTTATTATAATCATTCTTTTTTAAATATCCGCTCAGTCTGAATGCGAAAACACTTCGGAATTTTGGGGTGCCGAAACTGGCACGCATCGGATTTTCGTATACGTATTCGAAGATATTTCCTGTAAAAAAAGAAGAGACGCTGGAGCAGTTTTTCATTAACCGTTTCGGAAACGAATTATATAAAACTTTTTTCAAAGCCTATACCGAAAAAGTGTGGGCGTACCGTGTTCGGAAATTCCGGCGGACTGGGGACGGCAGCGCATTAAAGATTTGAATATTGGTAAAGTATTATTGCAGGCCTTCACTTCTATTTTCAAAACGAATAAGACTCTGCATCAGAAAGGGGTGAGTACGAGTCTGATTAAACAATTCCTCTATTCGCAAAAGGCCCCTGGGCAGATGTGGGAAACCGTAGCTGCTAAAATTATTGAGTTGAGGGGTGAGATCCGCTTGAATACCCGGGTGGAAAAAATCAATACAGAAAAAGATAATAGCATGCATTCTGTAGGCATCCGCGAACTGGCCAGGGGTCAGGAATCTGAATTGAAAGGTGATTATTTTTTTTCTACTATTCCGGTGAAACATTTTATCCAGAATATGCAACCGGTTGTCATTTCGGAAGCAATCAAACAGATCATGGCGAATCCTGCCTACCGTGATTTTATGATTGTCGGGTTGCTATTTAAAAAATCGCAAAACCGCCAGGGTACGATTGCCGAACTAACGGACAACTGGATTTATTTGCAGGACCAGAACCTGGTCGCGGGCAGATCGCAGATATTTAATAACTGGAGTCCTTATATGGTCGCCGATGAAGGAACTGTATGGGTTGGATTGGAATATTTTTGCCGGCGTAGTGATGCGATCTGGACGATGGATCCGACAAAAATGATCCGGCTCGCTCATCAGGAGCTGGTGAAAACGGGTCTGATTATAAACGAAGAATTGCTGGATGGAACGGTGATCAAGGTACCTAAGGCCTACCCTTCATATATTGGCTCCTACGATCAGTTTGACAAAGTGCAGCAATGGCTGGAACGATTTGAAAATCTTTATTTGGT
>JAYWCS010000162.1:0-4338 GCA_043780315.1 Bacteroidota bacterium
ATTTTTTAATCGGATCACCTGACCGTTCTCTACACCGGCGGGAATGGTAATACGTATGTTTTGCTGGTTGACGGTCAGCGTTTGCGTCTGCGTTTTGGCTGCATCCCGTAGTGAAAGACGGAGTTCCGCCTGATAGTCCTGACCTTTGTATTTTGTATTTCGCGAACCACTGCTGCCGCCAAACATCTGCTCAAAAAAATCAGAATATTGTCCGCCCCCAAAATCCGAAAAAGAATCGTCTGGCTGAGCGCGCTGTCTGCCGCCGCCCGATGACCTTGATTTTTCAAACTGTTCGGCATTTTCCCAATTCTCGCCGTACTGATCGTACTTTTTTCTTTTTTCCGGATCACTGAGCACTTCATTGGCCTCATTGATCTGTTGAAATTTTTTGTTCGCTTCCTTATCGTTGGGATTGAGGTCGGGATGTAATTTGCGGGCCAGTTTACGATAGGCTTTTTTAACCTCCTCAGGCGTCGCTGTTTTCGGAATATCGAGTATTTTATAATAATCTGTATACGCCATAGTTTGCCGGATTAGACCAATTCTTTCACAACATTCCAGATTACTTTCGGTTTGCCAAGAGTATAATAGTGTAAAACAGGGAGCCCTGCTTTTTTCAACTCGCGGCTTTGCTGTAATAACCATTCGGTACCAATCTTTTCCACGTCCTCATCTGATTTGCATTTCATCACACTGTTGCTCAGTTCGGCCGGAATATCGACATGAAATATTTTCGGCAACAGGCTGAGTTGCTTTTTATTCGTGATGGGTTTCAGACCCGGAATAATCGGCACATCAATTCCATTTGCCCGGCAGGTCTTCACAAATTCAAAGAACTTCTCATTATCAAAAAACATTTGTGTCGTAATATATTCGGCACCGGCCGCTACTTTTTCTTTTAGAAACATCATGTCGGTATCCAGGTTGGGCGACTCAAAATGTTTTTCAGGATAACCGGCAACCCCGATACAGAAATTGGTTTTGCTTCCGTTTTTTATATCTTCTTCCTGATACAATCCCTGATTGAGATTCACCACCTGTTTCAGCAGGTCCAGCGCATATTGGTTGCCGCCGGGCTCGGGCGTGAAAGTGGATTCATTTTTTGGTGCATCCCCTCTTAAAACCAATACATTGTCGACCCCCAGAAAGTGCAGGTCGATCAGCGCATCTTCTGTCTCCCGTTTGCCAAATCCACCGCAGATCAGGTGCGGGACCGAATCGACCTTGTAGTGATTCATGATGGCCGCACAAATACCCACTGTGCCGGGGCGCTTTCTGACTTCGACCTTCTCAAACGTTCCATCCGTTTTCTTTTTAAACATGGTTTCACTGCGGTGATAGGTCACATTGATAAAAGCCGGCTTGAACTCCATCAGGGGATCAAGATGGTCATAAATGGAACTAATTGTTTTTCCTTTTAACGGGGGCAGAATTTCGAATGAAACAATGGTCTCTTTTGCCTGCCGGATGTGATCAATAACCTTCATTAGTAGATTCCCAAGCGGTTTAGTGGTGGATTGCAAATTTACTTCAATCACGCTATAACACAAGCGGATGTTAAACTATTTTAAATTGAAACGATACCATTTTTTGCCGGTATTTTTGTTGAAACATAGCCCGATTTGAGCCTGATCATTCATACCAAGGATTTAATCAAAAGCTACCATGGCCGAACGGTCGTCGACAATGTTTCTGTAAACGTGAAACAGGGAGAGATCGTTGGTTTGCTCGGACCGAACGGCGCCGGTAAAACAACCACTTTTTATATGGTGGTCGGGTTGATCAAACCCGATGAAGGGCAGGTATTCCTGAACGAGCGTGACATCACCAAGATGCCCATGTATAAAAGAGCCCAGCTGGGGTTGGGCTATCTCCCGCAGGAAGCCTCTGTGTTTCGAAAGCTTTCGGTGGAAGACAACATAAAGGCCATTTTGGAGATGACGAAGATGACCAAAAAAGAGCAAAGCGATAAACTCGAGGCGCTGCTCGACGAATTTGGTTTGCACCATGTTCGTAAAAATAACGGCGACTCGCTCAGCGGGGGTGAAAGAAGGCGTACAGAAATCGCGCGGGCACTCGTGGTGGATCCGAAATTTATTTTACTCGATGAACCCTTCGCCGGGGTGGATCCCATTGCCGTGGAAGATATCCAGGCCGTCGTGGCCCGCCTGAAATATAAAAATATCGGAATTCTCATCACCGACCATAATGTCAATGAGACGCTTTCCATCTGCGACCGGGCGTATCTGCTGATTGAAGGAAAGATTTTTAAACACGGAACGGCTGAAGAACTCGCCGATGATGAACAGGTGCGTCGGCTTTACCTCGGCCGCAATTTCGAATTGAAACGAAAAGACTATCTTCACGAAGAAGCTTCCAGATCAGCATCATAGCTCGTTTTTAGACATACGGACTGCGATCATGCATATGAAATTGACCCTCGAATCGTGAAATTATTAAGTCCTGCCATATCGCGCCTGGCCAGGATGAGACGCTGGCAAATAGAACAATGGGTTCTCGACCCCGTTGCCGTTCAGCGCGAAGTTTTACAGGACCTGGTGACCTCTGCTCAGTATACTGAAATTGGCCGTAAGTATAATTTCTCCAAATTATTTTCAATAAAGGAATACAAAAAAGCAGTCCCCATCCATGAATACGACGATCTCAAGCCGTATATCCAGCGGATTATGCAGGGGGAAGAAAATCTGCTCTGGAACACGCCGGTGAAATGGTTTGCCAAAAGCAGCGGCACCACGAGTGAAAAAAGTAAATTTATTCCAATAAGTGAAGAGAGTCTGAACGACAATCATTTTCTGGGCGCCAAAGATGTGCTGACCATGTACTATCATTCCCAACCCGACTCCGATCTACTGACGGGAAAAGGACTGGTAATCGGCGGCAGCCATACGATTAATCAGTTTAATGAAGAAATACAGTATGGCGATCTGAGTGCGGTACTGCTGCAAAATTCACCATTCTGGGGCCATTGGATCCGAACGCCGGAACTGAATATTGCCCTGCTGGATGAGTGGGAAAATAAAATTGATCAGTTGGCAGAAAATACCGTTCGTGAAAACGTGACATCCATTTCGGGTGTTCCGACCTGGACGCTGGTGCTGCTGAAAAAAATTCTCGCCAATACCGGCAAGAAAAATATACTGGAAGTCTGGCCCTCGCTCGAATTATATATTCATGGCGGCGTTTCGTTTACTCCTTACCGTGAGCAATTTGCAAAAATCATCGGAGGGAATATCAACTACCTCGAAATGTATAATGCCAGCGAAGGTTTTTTTGCTGCCCAGGATGCGCCTGGCGCCGATGGCATGTTACTGTTTACCAGTCATGGTATTTTCATGGAGTTCATGCCCGTGGAAGAATACGGAAAATCCGATCCGCAAACCATCGGGTTACAGGATGTGAAATTGAATAAAAATTACGCACTGGTGATTAGTACCAACGGGGGTCTCTGGCGTTATCTGGTCGGTGATACGATTCAATTCACGCATTTAAAGCCGTACCGGATACGGGTAAGCGGAAGACTCAAACATTTTATTAATGCCTTTGGCGAAGAAGTGATTGTCGATAATGCAGACAAAGCCATCGTGATGGCAGCGAACCGATCCGGAGCCGTTGTAAACGATTATACTGCGGCCCCGGTTTATTTCGGAGATCACTCCAATGGAGCCCATGAATGGCTGATTGAATTCGAACTGGAACCCGCCAGCCTGGCGTTTTTCTCCGAAGAACTTGATCGGGCGCTCAAGGAATTAAATAGTGATTACGAAGCTAAACGACATAAGGATATCGCACTGCGCCCACCCCTGGTGCGGTCTGTACCCAAAGGACTCTTCATCAGCTGGCTCCGCAAAAAAGGAAAACTCGGCGGTCAGCATAAAGTGCCCCGCCTTTCGAACGACCGGAATAATATGGATGAGCTATTGGAAATGCTTCACCACATTTAATCTTCTTTCCATCAACCATAAACCGTCAACCGTCAACCATCAACCGTCAACCATCAACCATCAACCATCAACCATCAACCGTCAACCCTTTAAGCAAAGCAGAAGCAACAACCATGCTCACAAAAGAAGCCGTATAAAAAAGATATCCATAGGGTACATCAATGAATTGATAAAAAACGAGTATGCTCAGTTTGAAGCAGGCGAGGTTGACGTTATGCAGTTTCCACTTTTTCTGCAGCAGGCAAAAACACATAAACAACAAAGGAATTAAAAAACTCAGGATCAACAGTGTGTGGTGCAGGAGTGCGGTATGATGTGGCCCGAAAAATTTAGCCATCCCCAGATTGAGCCAAAATACTTCAGGGGTCGTTTTCCA
>JAYWCS010000163.1:0-13108 GCA_043780315.1 Bacteroidota bacterium
CCTCGCTCCACTGGCTGGCCGACCGCCAGCGTACGGTATTATAAATACTTTCCTTATTCAACTTCATCCAGTCACCAATCTGTAATAGTCGCTCTTGCATGATGGGCGGAATTTTTCCATGTTCATCCGGGCCGATATCCAACAGGAAATTTCCACCGCCGCTCACTTTATCAATCAGCTGCAATACGAGCGACTGCGCAGAATTATAATCCCAGGCATCTTCATTTCGGTTATACCCATACGAATAACCCATTCCCCGGCTTTCTTCCCAGGCATGATCATCAAAATTTAAGTCAGGCTGGTATTCGGGCGTAAATACACCGCCATGCTTAAAACGAACGCCTGCGCCCCAACGATCATAGGTCACCACCTGATTCTTCACCGGACTTTCATTATACATCCAAGCTAAAAATTGTTTTGATTTCCAGGTCTCTGCCGTTTCCTCCCATTCACCGTCTGTCCAAAACACATCGGGCTTATAGGTATTGATGACATCTTTCATTTGGGGCCATTCGTGTTTCTCCACATAAGCCGCATGATCTTTCAACCAAAGCGGGTTATACCATTCATACAAAGAATAGTACAAGCCTGGATGCACGGAAGTTTTGCGCAATGCAGTGAATAAATCGCCCAGCAGATCCCGCTGCGGACCGCGCTCCGCAGCGTTCCAGGGGAACCCCCAGTCGCGCGAAGCTTCTTTGCTGGGCCATAACGCAAAACCATCATGGTGTTTAGAGGTCAGCACCACATATCTGGCGCCCGATTCTTCGATCAGCTTGGCCCATTCATCCGGATTAAATAGCTCCGCTTTAAAATCATCTGCGAGACTGTAATAGGTACGGTTACCAAATTTTTTCTGATGAAATGAAATGGTGGCAGTGTCGCCGGTATTTAATCCGTTCTGGTACCACTCGGCATATTGCCCCTTCGTACGAAAGCCGGGTACCGAATAAACTCCCCAGTGGATAAAAATCCCAAACTTGACGTCTTTGTACCATTGGGGAACCGGTCTTTTATCCAGCGATTCCCAGGTAGTATCATACCGTTGAGCGAAAAGTGCGCAGGACAGAAAAATGGCGACCGCGGTGATGCTATATTTTATCATTCTTAATATTGATTTATGGTTAGAAATTTTATTCGTTTGTTTATCTTGCCCGCAATCTACTACACACATGAAAAAAACTGTTCTGGCTATTATAGTTATTGTTCTATTATTTCTGATTATCAGTTATTTTATTCCCGTCCGTAAGCTGAATGAAATCATCGTTCCAAATTCTTACACGAATATCATCAAAGCCACTGTCTTACCCAGAAACTGGATTAAATGGAATGATGATGTCAAAGAGGCCTGGCAAAAAGATTCTTCGAACTGCCATTTCAGCGTCGATTCCGAAAATAATATTTCAACAATCGACCTCCCCGGGCAACAGTTCCGGATCATACAAAACAACTTTTTGCTTTATCAGCTGGCAGAAATAAAAAATAGTCATCGTTCTGATTTTTCTATGTTACTCACTATTCACGTCGGCAGCCATAAAGGCTCCTCCGGCCTCAATACCCTCCTTACTTATGGCCGGATGTCCCGTTTACTTTATCAGATTTTCCCCTTTATGGATGACAGTGTTTTTGAAAGTAAAACAATTGCATCCTTAAAATCCTATCTGGAAAACCCGTCCCGTTTTTATGGTTTTCCCATTGAAATGAAACTGGCAACGGATTCTATTTTCCTCACGAAGACAACGCTCCTGAAAAAAACGGAATTATTCAAAAAAATGCCGGCTATTTTCAATGAACTCGATTCGTTTGCACGTACAAAAAAAATAGCAAACCCTTTCAACAAAAACATTTCTTTTAAATACCTCGACCACGACTCCGTTTCCCTATATACCGGTGTTAACATCGACAAAAAAATACAAGATGATTATCTGATCAGTTGCCAGGAACTTCCAACCGGCCAAATAATGGCCGTGGGTCATTTTGAAGGGCATTTTTCAAACCGTCCCGAATTATACAAAGTCATGGATCAGTTTTTATCGGATCACCAATTCATTAAAAGCGGTGTACCCTTTGAAAAATATTTGTCGCCACTCCCGAAATCTGATAGCGCCATGATCAAAATAGAACTCTATTATCCGCTGCTCAACGCGATAATACCTTCAGCGCCGAATTATTAAAGCCGACCAATATCCCTTTTTTCCCGTTAGCCAGTTTGATTGACTGCAAACTCCTGACTTCGCCATTGATGGTATCCAACGGTGCGGGCAAAGGAAGTACGGACTGAAAATGACCTTTGCCATCGCCTGAATAAAGTCCGAGTGGCATCGCATCATACCTTCCCTCATAAGGCTGTGTTCCATAAAAATTTCCGCCGGTTAACAGGTCCGGCTTACCATCTCCATCAAAATCATCCATGTAAAAATCTGTCAACGTCGTCCATTGCATCTGGTAAGGCAAAACGGCAATATGGAAATGCCCCTTCCCATCATTTATGAGCGCCACCGAGGCCAGTGTCGATGCCTTATACAGCGGTATACTGTCCAGTTTGTGACCGAAGATTTCTTCTACCGTTTTACCAGCCATCGATCCATAACTCAAATATTCTTTTTTTATAAATGGGAGTTTGGCCTGAATTTTATCTTTATCGAGAAACGTATAATATTTACCTTCTTTTGGAATGGCCATGATTTCCGAAATTTCATTGTTGCCCATAAAATCGCCAACATACAATTTCAGAGGAAACTCCAAGCTGGCTTTCAGCTTACTGTTCAGTCCGAGATTTCCCAATAAAATATCGGGATAGCCATCTCCATTTATGTCTATCGTTTTTAAACCCATCCACAAACCCGACAAAGCCTTGTCGTTACTGGTCAGATCCTGCCGTTGAAAATGACCGTGGCTATTTTTAAAAAGCACCGGTGCCATCCATTCACCGGTCACGATCAGATCGGGCCAGCCGTCTTTATCAACATCACTCCAGGCAGCGCCCGTGATCATTCCGATATGCTCCAGTTCGGGAATCAAAGTATTCGTAACAATTTTAAAATTTCCTTTCCCGTCATTTTGCAATAAATAACTAAAGGGTGGCATGCCATATATTCTGGCGTCTGCACGACCGCCGACAAAAATATCCTGATCGCCGTCTCCGTCAAAATCTGCTATTCGCACGACCGATTTATTTTCAAATAAATCAGGCAGGCCGGTACTTTTCGTAAAATGACCCTTGCCATCATTGATATACAAACGATCTTTGAGTTCCGGTGCGTTCACAATGTATTCATTGCCGCCGCTGGCAACATACAGGTCAGGAAAGCCGTCACCGTTGGCGTCAAAAAAAACCGCATCCACATCCTCACAGTTTTTGTCCGATAAAAAGACAGCCGAGTCGGGTGACACCATAAACCTTGAATCCTTCTGCTGAATGTACAGCGTGCCACCCTGACCCCTTCCTCCGCAAACAAAGAAATCTTCCAATCCGTCGCCATTCACATCAGCCACGGCCGTCTTTGGACCGAGTGTCGATATTTCATGGGGAATGGACCATTGTCTGTTGAAATCAATAAACGATTCATCCTCGCGATGGCGATATTGTACGCCGCAGGCAGCCGTAACATCTGTCAGAACCGGCGAAGCGGGTGTTTTTAACAGTCTATTAATAAATGCGGTCTGGTCTTCTATTGAGCTGATATTTTTTTTATCGTAGACCAATAATAATTTTTGATCTGCACGGATTTTGGTAAGCCGTTGCCAGGTATTATCGGGCCAGATAACGATTATGCTGTCGGCGACTCTATTTTGTCCAAGACCAAAATGAAGAATGGGTTCACTGCTACTCAAAAACCCTCTTTCTGTTTGTAATTCTTGATAAAATAGTTTGCCGCCGGCAAAAACAAATAATTTGGTGCCGATACCAAATGTATTTGGTGAGCGTCCTTTCAACTGAACGGAGAGATAATTTGATGCCGGGTTTTGTGAGCGCGTATTATTCCGATAAATCCCGGCTTCCTCGTTCATATTATTCGTTACCAGATCCAGATCGCCATCTCCATCCAGATCGGCATAGGCTGCCCCCTGTGAAAGTGTTTTTTGTTCAAACCCCCAATCTGCTGACTTATCGCTAAATTTCAAGTCAGCTTCCCCTTCGAACATATAATTATGCCAGGCTCCTGTTGGAAGATGCTTTAGGATTTCTTTGTCATGACTCCGTATTCCCGAACCAGCTTTTGGCTGGGCGAGACCAGAAATAAATTTCACATAGTCCAGATCATTGGGACGATTCTTGATCCCGTTGGAAACGAAAATATCATTGAATCCATCGAGATTGAAATCAGCGATGAGCGGCGACCAGCTCCAGTCGGTAGCCGCAATACCGCTGTACAAAGCGATATCAGAAAATTTTTTTCCCCGACCGGTATTTAATTGAAGGCAGTTTCTTGAATACTGATAGTTATACCCGAAATGTCGCTGATATAAATACAGATCGAGCGGATCGTCCCCGATGGATGATTTGAGTATTTTTTCATCTTCGGGCAGCATGTCTACGGTCATGATATCTGGCCATCCGTCGTGATTAATATCTGCAATATCATTGCCCATGGAGAATTTTGATTCATGAGCAAAGGCCTGATTGTTCATCTCCTTGAATTTCCCATTCCCCTGATTGAGATAATAATAATCGTTCTCATGAAAATCGTTGCTGACGTAGATATCATCGAAACCATCCTGATTCAGATCGGCCACACCCACACCCAGTCCGTAACCCAGCGCACTGCTATAAATACCCGAGCCGATGGTTACGTCTGTAAAATGATCGCCATCATTTCGATACAGTTTACCGCCGCTCTGTGCACTGTATTTATCTCTTAATGAAGTTGGACCATATGCATCCGTTTGATGGGTGGATTGTTGTAGCAGAAACATATCGAGGTCGCCATCCCGGTCGTAGTCAAAGAAAACAGCCTGATTATTATACCCCGCGATGTCCAGTCCCCATTTCGCGGCGCTTTCCGTAAAAGTATTATCACCATTATTGATGAACAACTGGTTCCGGGAATTTTGGAAATAGACATGGGGCTTTCCATTGTGATCCTGCGGAGTATAATTTCCGACTGCGCATACATAGATATCCAGGAATCCATCCCCATTTACATCTGCCATGGTAACGCCGGTTGTCCAGTCTGCATGACCGGCCACTCCCGCTTTGCCGGTAATATCTTCGAATTTAAAATTGCCTTTATTTAAGTAAAGTTTATTTCCATTTTCATTCGAAGTAAAATAAATATCGGGTAGCCCGTCGTTGTTGATATCACCGATCGCTACTCCTGCGCCATTATAGAAATATAAATAGTCCAGAAAACTCAGCGTATCCCGGTCGGTATTGTGATTGATAAAATCAATTCCCGTTTCGCCGGATTTCAGAATGGTGAAAACGTTCGGTTTTCGATGGGTGCAGGCTCCGAATAAAAAACAGATTCCAAATAACACGGGCAAGGCAGGCTTGCATTTTTTCAAGGCAAAATAATTTTATATAATCCGGGATACCCCTAAAGTAAAAGTAAGAATGATACACGAGGTATCATTCTTACTTTACTGCTCAAACCAAAAACTAACCTATAACTAACTAACTAACTGCTCCTGAATGGATCAATACCCGGGATTTTGTTTCAGATTCGGATTTGAATTGATTTGATTTGTCGGAATCGGATAAAGATTGAAATGATCGTCCGCATCCGCCGGTTTGGGCGGATAGTTATGCGCGGCGGTATAAGTGCCAAACCGTATTTGATCGGTTCTTCTCACCATTTCCCAAGCCAGCTCACGACCTCGTTCTGCCAATACATTCGCATCGGTCATATTAGCCAGCGTCCAGTCACCCACACCGGGTGTTCCCCCGTATGCACGTTCGCGTACCTGATTGAAGTCGGCCAGCGCTTGTGGCAGCAGACCCAGATTGCGTTCCGCCTCGGCCTTCATTAAAATGATATCCGCCAGCCTGAATACGACAATTGCATTTCCCTGGTTTCCGGTGGCGTTACCAGCCTGTGGCCAGTATTTGACATTCCGCACACCCGCATGACGAAATGATGAGTCTGTTGAAGGAGCCGAAAAAGTTAACATCTTATCATAATATAGAACGGGCGATTTTTTACTATTGTAAAAATCTCCAATTTTTGAAGTATTCTTCGTAGATGTATCGCCGTTATAAGTGCAGCAATAATCATCATTATCCACCGGCCAGTTATTCCAAGGAGGGTAGTTGGCTGCACCGTCACCCTGAAATTGCTGACCAATTAGCCATTGCGCCGTACGATGATCGTTAAACGTTCTCAAACGGCTGTATACTTTACGACCTGCCAAACTCTTGAAGCCGTGTGTATAAACAGAGTTGGTATCGTAGAACTGATAAAAATCGGCAGTCGCACTGGCGCCGTTGTTTCCATAGTTGCAACAGGGTATACCGAAGGTAAGCGCGGAATTAAACTCAAGCGTACGCTGCACGATTCCATTACCCGGAATGATACCTGCACCGGATGCTGGCATTACAAAAATGTTCTCTGGCGTCGCCAGATTATTTTGCCCAAAGAAGCTGTTAAAATATTCCGGATCGAGCGAATAACCTCCGCCGGCAATTACAGAATCGCAGGCATCGATACAATGCTGCCAGTAATCATTTGCCGGATAAGGGCCCTTGGCTTTATAGACACCTGCATTTAAATACATACGGGCCAGGATACTATAAGCCAGCCACTTGGTCGCTTTGCCGTAGGTACTCGCATCAACGTTTGTAGGAAGTAACGGAATGGCACTTTTTAAATCCCTTTCAATTGAATCAAATACTTGTGATCTGGGAATTGTTTGTACCGTTGAAGGATCAACTTTAAAATTGGTAACGTACGGAATATTACCAAATAGATCCAGTGCATTGTAATAAAAATAAGAACGTAAACAGGTCATTTCGGCAACATCTGCAGCAAGAGTTGACGGAGGAGTCGCTAAATTACTTTCTGTGTAAATGATAAAATTACACTGGCTGGCGCCATTCAGATTATCATTATAACTTCCGCCAATCCATCCATATTGATCGGTCGGTGTCTGAATATGATAATAAAGGCTCGCCCAGGTGCCACCATCCTGCCAGTCTGTACCGCGGGTTGGGAAAATCATTTCATCGGAACTGACTTCTGCACAAAGCCATGTGCTTCCGTTGACGAAAATATTACTCACAGCTGAGTAAGCCGGAGCTTTGGCGGCAGCGATCTCTGCGGCATTCTTGAAATAACCCGTGGCCGGAATTGCACTATAAGTCTTTACATCCAATTTGGTACAGGATATCGTGCTAATCCCTATCAGCAGGAGTACCGGAATCCAATTTTTCAAATTATTTAGTTTTCGCATCTGAATAAGCATTTAATAAGTTTTTATAATTGATTATTTAATGGTCATTGATACGCCAATTGTATAAGTACGTGCTCTTGGATAAAATCCACCGCCCGAATAGTTATTATCGATGTATCCCACTCCAGTTCCTGCACCACCCAGTCCACCATAGCTACCTGAAAGTTGTGTCGCCAGATTTCCAATACCTGTTCTGCTACCTCCTGCACCATTCACCGGAGAAATTTCCGGATCGAGTCCTTTATAGGAAGTAATAACGAACAAATTAGAACCTGTAACATATACTTTCAAACCAGACATATGCCCAATCGTTGGAAATGAATAGGCGATCGTCAGATTCTGCAATCTCAGGAAAGAGGCTTTTTCGAGCCAGTAATCGGAAGTATTCGGGTTTTCATTTAATCCGTTTGTAAATGTCTGCTTCGTAATATTCAGACCTGGGAAGCGGGGGAGGTTTTCCAGATTTAACAGGGAGTTGTCATAAATTTTCTGGCCATAGTTACCAGTGAAGTTGGCAGTCAGGCTCCATGTTCTGTATCTGAATAATGTATTGATACCGTACGTGAATTTAGGCGTTGGATCGGTGTAATATAAAGTCGGATTCGGGTTGTCCGTTATTGTCATACTTTTTACACCGGCTGAATCTAATAACTGCTGACCATTTTTGTCGATACCGGTAAAATGCGAAAGCAGGAATACCGGTAAAGCGTAACCGACCTTAATATAGGTCAGCGGATTAAAGCTCAGACCCTGTCCACCCGCAGCTCCTAACTGAATTTTGTCATTTGTTACGTGATTGCCATCCCAGTTACCTGTAAGGCTCGTGATTTTTGTATGTGCGACCGTTATTTGTCCACCGAGTGACCAAGAAACATCTTTGTTGTCAACAATCAGTGCATTGATACCTAATTCCCAGCCTTTATTGGTTAGGTTACCTACGTTCGCAATTACGCTACCGATATAATTTGGTGGTGTTGGAACATTATAATTATAGAGCAGGTTTTTTGTCTCATCATTAAAATAGGCGAAACTACCGGTTATCCGGCTTTTCAAGATCGCAAACTCCAGACCAATATTCGTTCCCACTCTTTTTTCCCACTCTAAATCTGCATTGGGGTTTTGAATAGGCGAATATCCTACCGGCCAGGGATTGTTTGCGCTCGTAGCGTCGTATGTACGTGACTGTGGTCCTAACAGAAATAACGTCTGATAAGCGGATAACGGATCAGAGTTCCCTGTTTCTCCATAACCCACATTAATTTTCAATTCATTTAACCAGGATACATCTTTCATAAAATCTTCTCTGGTCATCATCCAGGCGCCAGAGATGGAAGAGAAATTACCCCACTGGTGATTGGCACCGAATTTAGAAGAACCGTCCCGGCGAAAACTACCCGTCAGATAATATTTCTGGTCATAGTTATACGTAGCTCTGGCCAAAAACGAAATCAATTTATACTCGTCTTTGTAAGAGTTGATTTTATTAAATGACGGAATGCCTGAACCCATGGCATTATTGGTTGTCGCATCCACCGTGTACCCCTGACCACTGGACGAGAAATTGTCGTCAGTGTAATAGTTGTACTCATATACGCCGGTTAACCCAAGGGTACTTTTTCCAAAGGTCTTCGTGTAATAAGCATGGAGGTCGCCCTTGTTGGAATTCGTATTGGAGTTCGTAATATAAGCCTGATTCAATGACGCGCCGGATCCGGGTATAACCGGCAGGAAATAATTGTACTGCACGTTATACTTACTGATATTTCCACCCGCTCCAATTTTCAAGCCTGGAAATAATTCGTAGTTCGCAACAACCTGCATCTGGTTCAGGTTATTCTTTTCTTTACGAACCTCATTATTTTCTACCCAAACCGGATTGAGATAATTGTAGTTATATATCGGATTATCTATTCCACCAGCCACTTTTTCCGGAATCAATGGTGGAAGATTGTATGCCCAGTAAAAAATATTGGCATCTACATTATCTCTGTTGGTTTGTGTATTCAAAATATTGTACTGAATGTCAAGCTTACCATTGAAGGCTTTCTGATCGGCATTGATTCGCAGTCCAATCTGCTGGCGTCCGGTATTGATTACGATCCCCTGTTGTTTTTGATAGGTAAGGGATGCGTTGTAGGTAAAATTGTCTGTTCCACCCGACAGACCCAGAATCTGACTATTGGTATATCCTGTCTGCGTAATTTGTTTTTGCCAGTTTGTGTTGCTTGCACCAAAACCGGTGGTATCTCCACCGCTGGCAAGTGTTTTTCTAATAAATGCGGGTCCATCTAACAGATCGAAATACTTCGCATCATGGGCAATTCCAATGGATCCGTTATAATAGATCTGCACGTTACCTGCATGTCCCTTCCGGGTTGTGATCAGGATAACACCATTTGCACCACGTGCTCCGTAAATCGCGGCAGCCGAGGCGTCTTTTAAAAAGTCGTATGTCACAATATCCCCGGGAGGAATCGAGGATAACAATTCGTAGTTATCCAAAATGATACCATCCACCACGATTAACGGAGCCTGCGTTCCCAACAGGGAGGTTTGTCCCCTTAACCGGATAATCGGGTTTGAATTCGGGTCACCATCGGGTGTTACAACAACGAGGCCCGGAACCTTTCCCTGCACCTGATCCATCGGACTAACAATCACACCCTGGTTAAAATCCCTGGATGAAATACTGGAAACGGCACCTGTAACATCTTTACGTTTTGAGGTACCATATCCAATAACTACTACATCGTTTAAGTTCGATGAACTAACATCGGTAACCATACTAACAGAAACATTGGAAATGGACGATATATCCACTACCTGCATAACGTATCCAATATTGGTCAATACAATCGTTTTCGTGCCAGCCGATACCGGTAGGGTAAAAGCGCCGTCTGAATTAGTAGTCGCTCCACCTTTGGAGCCTTTTACAACAACAGATACGCCCGACATGGGTTTGCCTGCATTATCGGTCACCATGCCGGTGATCGTTCTAGATTGCGCCATGGTTTGATGGGCAATCAGCAATAAGGAAAATGTGAGGAGCAATAAATTTCTGCTTAACCTACGTGCCATAAGAAGAAGTTTTGGAAGTTTTGGAACTATGCTTTTCAATCCATGAATTTAACAAAAGTTTTTCCTTATTCCGATCATCAACTGATCCCATCGGAAAGCATCCAATGGAAAGAACATAAAAAAAATTCCTTGCAATTCACTAGCTAATAATGCATTATGTGTTTATCTAAAAATGATTATGTGATTACGCAAACGTTTGACCTATTCATGTTACGAAATTGTTGCTTTCGTATGCAAACGTTTGACTGAATGCTGGCGGAGATTGAACCGACAACATTTAATTGTGGATGACTGACATTTTTCATTGAAAAAAATCAATCAAATCAGCGACTGTAAATTCTATTTTATTGAACAGTCGGGAAGGCAGTGACTCTCAGCCGCGCAGCGCCCATGGGGATCAATTCGATTTTCTCCTTGGGCATTTTTCCGGTCACCGGGCTGGCGGGCAATGTATCGCACAGTCCGTATCTATCCATTGTCCAGTCTGGCACCTGTTTTCCGGTTGTCTCTATAAACAACGGGGTATCGTTGGCAGAAAACGGAAAATTAGTTTTTGGCCAGGGTCTAAATCGAACGGTGAAATTCTTTTGAAGATCCACGCCATTCAGATTTTCCAACGGAAGCCCATAATTCCATTTGCTTCCCGGAAAGATTTCAAAGGCGGGCCATTTTGCAGGATCTGCATTCCCTTGCCAGCGAGCTTCATTCAATGCACCCCGGCGACTGTCAACCGTTTGATAGTCTTCTTCTATTTTTAAAGAAAAAGTTAGTGGCCCATAGTTTACGCTGACACTATTTTTATTTTTAACCCATGTTTTCACTTGCACCTGCATCGGCAATATTAACTCTATGCGATCCCCATTTTTCCAGTTTTTTTCCATCCTTATATAAGTGGAAGCCATATACGCATATTTCAGTACTTGTCCGTTGACACGCACCGTGGCATGCTCACACCAGGAAGGAATACGCAAATACAAAGGAAACTGAACATTTTTTTTAGTAATTATTTTTATCCGGACGCTGTTTTCAAATGGATAATGAGTCTCTTCCTGCAGTGTCACGGTAGTGCCATCGCCTACTTTTGCCTGCACATCGCAGCTGTTATAGAGCATCGCCGACAAGCCATTATCCGGTGTGGCCATCCACATGTTTTCTGCATAGTAAGGCCAGCCCTGCGTGTGGTTATGCTGGCAGCAACGGCTGCTGAATGGATTCATCATCAGATAGGGGCCTGAATTTTCGATACCCGGACTATGATCCATACTATCGCTCAGAACCATATTCGGAGCGGTGAGATATCGCAATGATTTGAAATCGGGCATCACCGCAGCGGGATAGGTATTAAAAGCTACGTCTTCGCAATGGTCCGCCCAGAAAGGATCTCCGGTTATCCGTAACATCAGTTCATCGCTTGCCATCTCTTCCACCATCCCACAGGTTTCGACGCCCTGCCGCGGATCGGTATACCCTTTCCGCGCATTCTCATCGGCACCGAACATGCCGCCCGGAACCTGACCATATTGATTTCGAATCATCCAAAAATCGTTGTAGCTGGCCTCAAGAAAAAAAGAATCTTTCGCCTGCAGGTAGTACGTCGCCGGTTCCCGAAAACACTGGGCCACATTCACATTATGCCAGTTGGGTAAATTGTCTTTTTGTGTCCAGTCCGCCGTATTACGATGTACTTTCTTCGCCAGCTCCAGCAGCCAGGGTTCACCGGTTATATTATACAGCCAATAAATACTATAAAGATTATCCCCTCCCCGGCTGTTTTCCCAATACGACTTTAAAAAGATGCTATCCGGAACCGTTGTCTGCCAATGAAAATAACGGTCCATCACCTGAATAACCCGTGCATCCCGACTGTATTCATAATAAGATTGCATACACCAGAGCATGATCATATTGGGCCACATGTCCAACACTCCGTTCGGATTGTCTGATGTTACAGAACGCGTCGCCGGACCGAAAAATCCGTCGGGGCGCTGACTACCGATTACTTTTTCCAACCATGATTTTGTTTCGGCAATCATTTTTTCATCCTTTAACAGGTAAGCCAGATCGCCATATCCTTTTAACCAGTAAGGCACTTCCTCCCATCCATGATCGCCCGTGTGGTCGTCGCTGTACCAGGCATTATTTTTTTTATCCAGCCAGGCACTGATCTCTCCGAGATGACCCGTTAAACCATTCCGTTGTCTTTCCAGGTATTCCAGTATCCAGCCTTTCGGCGTAATAGTTCCAACGGGCAGTTTTATAAAAGCCAGTGGTTCAAGAGGTGTTTTATTTCCGGGATAATATCTATTGCTGAGTTTAGTAGAAGGCCGTAATACCGTTGAAACTTTTACCGGGTTACCGACCTGGGCCTGAAGCGCCACACTGATCACCATGAAAATAATGACACTGCCGATTTTTCTTTTCATGATGATCATTTAATTTTTGGGGATGTATACGTTTAATTTTTTTAGCTTCTTGCCGGGAAAAAGATTACTTCATTTTGATCGCTGATTTTTTATGAATGGACTTTATGGATGTTCATGTAACATGAAAGAAATTATTTGTTCTTCCGTCAGGGCTTTCTCAAAGAGTATGACATCGTCGATCGAGCCATTAAAAACTTTTCCGGGAACCTGCGCAT
>JAYWCS010000164.1:0-6939 GCA_043780315.1 Bacteroidota bacterium
TGAGTGGTTCCGATTTTGTTGAACTCTTTGTGGGCGTCGGCGCCAGCCGTGTGCGTGATCTGTTCAAACAGGCCCGTGAAAAAGCACCCTGTATTATATTTATTGATGAGATCGATGCAATCGGTCGTGCCCGTGGTAAAAATGCCATGATGAGCAACGACGAACGCGAAAGCACCTTGAATCAGCTGCTGGTTGAAATGGATGGATTTGGTGGTGATAGCGGGATTATCATTCTGGCGGCTACAAACCGCCCCGATGTACTCGATACGGCCCTGCTGCGTCCAGGACGTTTCGATCGTCAGATCTCCATCGATAAGCCCGATCTGAAAGGCAGAGAAGCTATTTTCAAGGTGCATCTGCTGCCAATTAAAATTTCTTCCAAACTCGATATCTATAAACTGGCAGAACAGACACCCGGATTTGCCGGTGCAGACATCGCCAACGTTTGTAATGAAGCCGCGCTGATCGCAGCCCGCAAAGGCAAAGGCAGCGTAGAAATGGAAGACTTTCAGGATGCAGTTGACCGGGTCATCGGCGGACTGGAAAAAAAGAACAAGATTATTTCTCCGGAAGAAAAAAGAATCATTGCCTATCATGAAGCAGGCCATGCCATTTGCGGCTGGTATCTGGAACATGCTTATCCACTGTTGAAAGTTACGATCGTCCCACGCGGAGTTGCTGCATTGGGTTACGCCCAGTACACCCCCAAGGAACAATACCTTTATAGCACCGACCAGCTGTTTGATCAGATTTGTATGACACTCGGGGGTCGTGCCAGTGAATCACTGACATTTAAAAAAATTTCTACCGGCGCGCAGAATGATCTGCAACAGATTACCCGTATCGCCTATTCGATGGTAACCGTGTACGGAATGAATGAAAAAATCGGGAACGTTAGTTTCTATGATCCCGCACAGGAAAATCAGTTTACGAAGCCGTACTCTGAAGAAACTTCTAAACTGATCGATGAGGAAGTGCGACTGCTGATTGAGAAGGCGTACGAACATACCAAGAATCTCCTGACCGAAAAATCAGATCAGCTGCATCTGCTGGCCGAAGCTTTATTGGAAAAGGAAGTGTTATTCCAGAGTGATGTGGAAACGCTGATCGGCAAAAGGCCCTATGAAGAAAAAAGGGCGCTTGATGTATCCGAAAATGATATCCTGATCGATGATGTACCCGAATTAAAGATTGCTGAAAACGGCATTCCAAGTCATCCCATACCAACACCACCCGTTGGTGATGTATAGTTCTTGATTTATGCAGGTATCACAGGCAAAAGAAAATATTCTCAAACGAATACGGCAGGCGTTGATTAATCCAACGCCTGTTCCTTTTCCGCTCAGTGAAGGAAATTCCCCTGTCTATACGCCAGAAAAACAGGAAAAGGAGATTGAATTTGCAGAAAATTTTGGAATCGTGCAGGGACGTTTTGTTTTCTGTGCCGACATGGAGGAGATGCTCGTTCAATTAAAACAACTCATCAGCCAGAATAAATGGGCGCAGGTATTTTGTCGCGAATCCGGGTTATTGCCCTTCCTGCAGGAACCACTGAAAGGATTGCTGATGGCAGACGATCTTCCGGAGGCAGACGTATCCATCACCGGCTGCGAGCTGCTGGTTGCCAGAACCGGAAGTATTCTGATGAGTTCAGCCCAGGATAGCGGAAGAACCGTCAGCGTGTACGCACCGGTGCATATCTGCATCGCCTATTCCAGCCAGCTGGTTTATGACATCCGCGACGGACTCGAAAATCTCCTTGAAAAGTACAAAAACCAACTTCCTTCTTTTATTACCCTCGCCACGGGCCCCAGCCGAACAGCAGACATAGAAAAAACCCTGGTGGTGGGCGTGCACGGACCAAAAGAAGTTTATGTTTTCCTGGTCGATGCCGGGTGAATTATATTTGCCCATGCAAATCCCTGCGGGTAAAAAGATTTTCTTCATTTCCGACTTTCACCTCGGGTCGCCCGATCACCAGACCAGCCTGCAAAGGGAAAGGTATATTATTGAGTTTCTGGAATCTATACATTCCCAGGCTGCGGAGATTTTTATCGTCGGGGACCTGTTCGATTTTTGGTTTGAATACAAAACGGTCGTCCCGAAAGGGTATGTGCGCATTCTCGGCAAGCTGGCCACGTTAACCGATGCAGGCATACCCATTCAGTTTTTTGTAGGTAACCACGATATGTGGATGAAAAATTATTTCGAAAAAGAACTTTCGATACCGGTATACTATGAGCCCAAAACTTTTATACGCAACGGAAAGAAATTTTTGATCGGTCATGGCGACGGTCTCGGTCCGGGCGATGGGGGATACAAATTCCTGAAAAAAATATTCCGCAATAAAGTCAGTCAGGGTCTGTTCGGGATTTTGCCACCCGCCCTCGGCGTGGGTTTAGCAAATTATCTAAGCTGGAAAAGCCGTACCGTTACCGGCCAGACCGACGCCCTTTTTCTGGGCGAAGAAGGGGAATGGCTAATCGACTATTCTAAAAAAAGATTGTCTGCCGAGCATTTTGATTTTTTGATTTTCGGTCACCGGCACCTTCCCATTGATTTCAAATTTCCCAACGGAAGCCGGTATATTAACCTGGGCGACTGGATCCGGTATTTTACATACGCGTCCTTCGATGGAGAACAGCTGAGTCTGCAAAGCTTTAACCCCGGCCTCGATCATCAGATTATTAGAAAGTGAAAAAAACAATCTGTTATATCGTCATGTGTTTATCGATGGGCAGATTGTGCGCACAGTTGCCCAATGTAGACAGTCTCCCGCAGATGTCGCGCTTTATTCCGGGAAATTATCTGGATTTTCAGGTAGACAATCTGGGGAATATCTATATGCTCACGCCCGATAACCTGCTAAAAAAATATAGTGGCTCGGGCGATTCTTTAGCTGTGTTCAATGATGTGCGCCGCTATGGAAAAATTGCCTATATCGATGTGAGTAATCCACTCAAGATCCTGTTATTCTATCAGGAGTTTGGAACCATCGTTACCTTAGACCGGTTTCTGAGTAATATCAGTAGCCTCGATCTGCGGCAGCTGGGATTTTATCAGGTAACCTGCATCGGACTGGCTTATGACAATAATATCTGGGTATACGATGCGATCTCCGGACAACTCAACAAAATCGGTAGTGACGGTACAATTCTCAATCAGACCAACGATATTCGCCAGTTTACCGATTCGGTTCCCGATCCGGTGATACTGAAGGATCAGGGGGGGCTCGTTTATTTATTCGATCCCCAAAAAGGGGCTTATGCATTCGATCATTACGGAGGTTATCAGAAACTGATACCGTTGAAAAACTGGCGTCATTTTTCTGTCGTAGACAAAACATTATTTGGTTGGAATGGGCGGGAGTTTTTGAAATACGACGACAAAATGTTTAATGAAGAAAAAAAACAAATCCCTTCGTCGTATCTGCCGGCCATCAAAATTCTTATCATGCCGGATTTTAATTATGCATTGAAAGCAGACGGCATTCATGTATTTAAGAATTAATTTTTATGAATGATTTCTGGAATCATCTGATACTAGACAACACGGTCAAAAAATATATCGGTGTTTTTTTCGCCATTCTGATTGGCATTCTGATTAAAAGAATCTTATCGCAGTTTATCGCCGGACAACTATTCCGTGCAGCCACCACACTCGATAAACGCATCGACAAAACATCTTTTGTAAAATTATTACTGAATCCGCTGGAAATTTTTCTGGTTTCTTTTATTGCCATTGTGGCCATTGATAAACTGCGTTTTCCGTCCGTACTGGAATTTGAAATTTTTGAGGTTCCTTTTAAAGTGATCGTTCACGGTATTGCGAAAACCATCATCATTGTTGAATTTATCTGGCTACTTCTGCGGGCCATTGATTTTATTGCGCTAATATTAAAAGAAAAAGCCCGGGTGGCCGGTGGGATAAAAGATCACCAACTGGTGGTTTTTTTCAGAGACTTCCTGAAAGTGATAATCGGTATAATCGGCCTGCTGATGGTGTTGGGAATGGCATTCGGATTTGAAGTGAATAAATTATGGACGGGTCTGGGTCTGGCTGGTGCGGCACTGGCATTGTCTTTAAAGGAAAGCATCGAAAATCTGATAGCCTCTTTTATTATATTCTTCGACAAGCCCTTTATGGCGGGCGATTTTTTAAAAGTAAATAATATTTCGGGTACAGTGGAAAAAATCGGACTGCGAAGCACACGGATCCGAACCGATCAGAAAACGTATGTGACTATTCCGAATAAACAAATGGTAGACAGTGTCGTGGATAATCAGACTCTGCGCACGATGCGTAAGGCAGAGATCAGGCTTCAGTTTGATTCATCTACTGCATCGGCAGACATCGAATCATTTATCGAAGCCTGCAGAGAAGTTCTCGCGCAAAATTGTATTGAAACGCCTACCGTATATCTGAATGATATTTCCGGTACCTGTTACCAGATTAATATAGATTATTTCACTACGCCGATTCCGCTCCCGGATTTTAATGAAATCAAACAAAGACTCAACATCGAAATTTTGAAACTCATGGAAGCACGCAAGATCACGCTGGCCGGCTCGGGAATGACAGTAAAATTAGAAAAATCAGGGGATTGAATTTTAGCGCAGACTCGCTTTCATTTCCAAAAGAAAACTCTTTACTTCTTCCAGCTTTTTAATCGTCTCGAATTTTAATTCAGCTTTTTTATTATTCTTCAAGAAATCCTTTGCGCCTTCGATGGTATATTTTCTTTGACGCAGCAGATGGTAGATAAGGTGGAGATTTTTGATGTCTACAGGCCTGAAATAACGGTCCCCCTTTTTATTTTTCTTTGGCTGCAGAATATCGAACTCGGCCTCCCAGAAACGCAAAAGGGATTGATTTACGCGAAACATGTCCGCCACTTCACCCATCGTATAATAATGTTTCTGGAAAAGAATCTCATCTTCGGGGATCTGAATCAGATCCGCTTCTTCAGATATCTGCCGGATGGATTTTCTTCCCCGGCCGGATTTGATTTTTAGCGCCGACTTAGCTGGGACATGTGCAATTTCTGGCTCGGCCACGAAATGCATCTCTTCAATCAACTGTTTTTCTTCGATGAGCTGCGGAGCATCTGATCCCGGAAAATTTTCCTGCGATTTTAATTTTTTTATCCGAAAACCAATATTGAGCGGCTGATCTTCCTTCTGCGGTTGAATATCCTGTTCAACAGGCGTTTCTTCAACAAATTTCATCGTGATCTGGGAGAAGATTGTCATGTTGATTCAAAAATAACAAAAACTATTCCGAAACGGTCCAAAGAGTATTTAAAAAATTAGTCGAAGCTTTGATTCGGGGAAGATGCGAGTTTCAGCAGCCGGTCGTATTGCTCAGGCGTGATATCGTTATAGAAGTAGAACACCGGATCCACGGGTTCGCCGTTACGGTGAACTTCGTAGTGGCAATGCGGCCCGGTACTTTTGCCGGTGTTGCCGACCCATCCGATAATCTCTCCCCTTTTTACCTTCTCACCCGCGTGAACTTTGATCTTATACATATGTCCGAAGAGGGTAGCATAACCATAGCCATTGTGGATCACAACATGGTTCCCATATCCATTGCCTGTATTGGCGGCCGTCTCGACGGTGCCATTGGCGGTTGCATATATCGGAGTACCCTGCGGTGCGGCAAAATCGAGTCCAGCGTGAAATTTGGTTGTTTTATAAACCGGATCCACCCGATATCCGAAACCGGAGGCGATTCGTTTCAGGTCTTTATTACTTACCGGTTGAATGGCCGGGGTGCATGCGAGAAGCTGCTCTTTGTTTTTAATGAAATTATTGATCTCATCATACGATTTTGTCTGGGAGTGAATCCGGGCAGACAGGCTCATTAAAGAATTCCCGATCGACGTGGCCAAATTCTCCTGATCCATACCCTGAACGAGATTAAATTCCTGCTCCTTCGCCAGATTTTTTGCACGGGCGCTGTCCGGAATGGGATTGGCTTCAAAAATGGCGCGATATACTTCGTTGTCACGCTTTTCGAGTCCGATAATCTGGTCCTGCATTTTTTTTACCTGTTCATTCAGCACAAAATAATTGTCTTTCAATGCCTCGTTGGTCTGCAGAAGTCGTTTTTCATTCGCCGAAGGGAAGTAGCGGTAAGCCAGCGAAACAAGGATCAGTGCGGTGACGATGGAAGCAGATAAAAAGCCCATAATACGTAACAGGGTAACGCGTAAAGGCGTTTCCAGTTTTTCGTACCGGAGGGTATTGGTATTATAATAGTATTTGATCTTTTTCATGCAATCCGATCGTGCTGTCCCACGGTTTACGAAATGGAGACTGTACCTTTGCAGGGCCTGATTAATAACGCAAGTGTACTAATTATTATCCTTTTATAACCTCCGAATTAAAGATTGTCTGTTAAAATATGATGGAAAGCGCTGCGATACGGGATAAATTTATCGACTTTTTCCGGTCCAAAGACCATGTGATTGTTCCTTCTGCCCCGATCGTGATGAAGAACGATCCGACGCTATTATTTACCAATGCGGGCATGAATCAGTTTAAAGAATATTTCCTCGGAAATAAGGTCGCCCCCCATCTCCGGGTAGCCGATACCCAGAAATGCCTTCGGGTCAGTGGTAAACACAATGATTTGGAAGAAGTGGGCGTGGACACCTATCACCATACCATGTTTGAGATGCTGGGCAACTGGAGTTTTGGGGATTATTTCAAAAAAGAAGCGATTGCCTGGAGCTGGGAGCTTCTCACGAAGATTTACCAGATCCCGGTAGAAAATATTTACATCACGGTATTTGGCGGAGATGCAGCAGAGGAATTACCCGCCGATAATGAAAGTAAAACGGAATGGTTGAAATGGGTTTCAGCCGACCGGATCCTGTCTGGCTCCAAAAAAGATAATTTCTGGGAGATGGGAGATAGCGGTCCCTGCGGTCCC
>JAYWCS010000165.1:0-4758 GCA_043780315.1 Bacteroidota bacterium
TTTGCGGTCGGATGATTTTCTTTTTCTGGACGAACTCTATGGGTTAAAAATGGATAGTTGTCAGCTGATTGTCATCAGTGCTTGTGAAACCGGCAGGGGCAAGCTGGTCAGTAACGAAGGGGTAATGAGTTTTGCCCGCGCTTTTTTATATGCGGGTTGTCCGAGTACTGTCAATACACTATGGAAAGCGGACGACCGTTCGACGGCGCTGATTTTAAAGCAATTTTACATTTATTTAAAGGCGGGTTATACGAAATCGAAGGCATTGCGAAAAGCCAAACTCGATTTTATCGTGAATAATCCTTTATACAGAAACCCGGCGTATTGGTCCCATTTGGTGCTGACTGGAAATCCGGATGCCCTGTACGAAAAAAAACAACCCGGTTTATGGGTTGCTTTCGGAGTTCTTGTTTGCTTTATAATGTTATGTGTGATTCATAAAAGAAGAGAAAAAAAAGTCGACGTTTTCCATAGTCAGATATTGGATGTCTAAATAGATTTTATTTAAACGGGCACTTTGTTTTCATGGATGATACGTCGACTTTTGAGCGGAATTTCAGTGGGTTGGATTGGGTTTTCAGGATTGGGATTGGTGAATCAGGATAGGGTTTTTTTCGGTTTATTGGATTTTGGTTTGGTTTTCTATTGGTTTTAAAGGGATTTCATTTATATCGGATGTTTATATTTAGTAACCGCCAATTGTTATTATGTAACCGCCGCTCGGTTATTTTTTTAATCCGATGATTTTCAGGTCAATGAGCGAAAGCTGGGACGCAATTGGATAATACATATGATTAGTGTCGCTTTTGATCTTGTTCAGCAAAGCCAGTGCTTTCGTTTCTTCATGATTCATCAGATAGGCCAAAGACAGAAAATACTCCGCTTCTTCCCGATAAGTCTTTTCAGATGAATTCACATCGGAATTTAAAATATTTTGGAAATTTAGAATCGCCCCGGGGAAATGATTCAATTGCATTTCGGAAATCCCCGCCAGGAAATTTGATTTGTTCGTTTTATTATTTTCAGCTTTAAATAAGGCGATGACTTCATGCCAGTTTTTATTCTGGTAGGCATCAGATTGTGGATCCCGATTTTCCGCTCCGCGGGTAGTGCCCAGTTCGTAACCCGTAAATTGTTTGTTATATACAGACTGATCATTCACCGACATATATTTATACAAAACGGCCAGTCCCATCAGAAGAATAAAAATAGCGGCCACGCGCATACTAAGGGTATACATACGGCGGATCTTACCGCCGGCTGGCTGATCGACCGCAACAACGGTGTTTTTATGAGATAAACGAACCTGTGATACTTTTTCGTTGATGGCATCGAGCTGTACAGTGTGCACGGCGAGTTTAAGATACTCCAAATCCGCTGCCAGTGCGGGATTGGCGCCTAGCATGTTTTCTATCTGTGTTGCCTCTTCGGGCGACAGGTCGTTATCCAGATAATCTATTAGTATTTCGTTGTTAGGTTTCATGGTCTATTTATTTAACAATTCACTGATGTATTTGGCTGCTGCCGGATTATTTTTTATTTTCTCTGTTAGTTGTTGAAGGCATTTATATTTTTTATTTCTAACGACCTGTTCGTTTTCATAAGGCAGCAGTGATATCATTTCTTTCATCGATAAATTCTCGTAATAAAATAACGTGAGAATTTTCTTGCAGGATTCACCCAGGGCCTTCAGCAATTCCTGCAGCTGATTTTGCAATTCCCGGTCCTGTATCAGTACGCTGACATCGGTGTCTTCCCGGCTACGGTCCATTTCGAAAACTTTCTCCCGGTTCCCAGCCCGTTGGCGCCGCCGGATTTCGTTATACCAGAGATGTTTCGAAATGGATATCAGAAAGGTTCTGATACCCGATTCCTGCCGGAATTTTCCTCTTTGAACGGTATCTATGAAAGAAACCACGGTTTCCTGAAAGATATCGTCGCCGTCCTGCTCTGTTCCGCCCTTGCCGATAATGAAAGATCTGTTGATTTCTGCGTGTTGCTGGTAAAGTTGCCGGATGGCCTCATCGAGTTGTTCCTTCCTGAGAATAGCCTCTATCAGGGCCGGATCTGAAAATTGAATACGCTTCTTCATAGGTTAGTAACTGCTAATGGAGGGTTTGTAACTTCAAAAAGGTATTATTTTAACAAAAATCAAGTTATCTTCGCAGCCGAAAATAAAGGAAAAAACCTTTCCTTATCCCAGAAACTGCCTGATAGTATAACGGTAGTACGACAGACTCTGACTCTGTTTGTCTTGGTTCGAATCCAGGTCGGGCAACAAGAACCCCTTCTGCCGTTTATACGGCTGAAGGGGTTTATTTTTAATTTCAGGGGCCCTTTTGGGGGGACCCCCGACACGGCCTTAATTATTTTTCTGCAACATCCTTTCACTGATATATTTCACCGGAGAACTGCCAAATTTCAGGAAATTCTCATGAAAGTCTTTCAGCGTATACTTGGGACCCATTTTGGTCTTGTAAGCCTCCCGGAGCGTCCGGATGGCAGAAGATCCGGCATAATAGGAGCACAGCTGCACCTGCGAAACTGTCGCCCGATGGTATTTTTCTTCGGCCTGTGCCTTGGTTTGGAAACAGTCTTTTACCAGAAAATCCACAATGGCCTCTTTGGGTTTATTCAGGCATTGAATTTCGTAATCGATAACCACATTCCCCAGTTCACGCAGTTTGAGTTTGTCATGAATCAATTGCATTTCAGGGGGGTTATCTCCCCAGCCATTTTCCAGCATCATGGTTTCCGTATAAACGGCCCAGCCTTCGATCATGGCGCCATTCTGAAAAACGGCCCGTACCACGTCGGCCGTTTTTTTACTATTGTATATGCCCTGCAAACAATGTCCCGGCATGGCTTCGTGAATGGATAGTAGCTGTGACATATAATTATTATACTCTCTTAAAGTGCTCTCGGCTTTTTCTTTGGGGAACGCAGTTACGTCGTCAATATTAAAATAGGTATCCCCTTTTTTTTGATAGGGTGGCGTAAATTCCGCGCTGGCAATCGTAAACCCTCTTTCATAGGCCGGCATAAGTCGTACGATAATCGGGTATGTGGTGTCGAAATCAAATAGGTCCTTCGTAATAACGAACCGCTTTAGAGCATATACCTGATTGCGGAGGGAGTCGAAAAAATTTTCCGGTTTGGCATGTTGCAAAGAGATGGCATCAATGACCGCCTGAATGAGGGCGGTGCTGTCGCCGGGCATTTTTTTGTCCTTGTAATATTTTGTCCATAGCCCGCTCGCCAGCCCGAACATATTGGCGTGGATCGATTTGTTTTCTGCAATCGCTTTTGCATAAATTTCTTCCGGCGTAAAATTGGTCACCAGATCATACTTGAATTTGTCTGCGTACAATTCTTTTCCAATCCGAAAATTCCGGAAGCTATCATTCTTATTCACCAGCAGCCGGTTCAGGGAATCAATATAGCCTTTAATAGCAGCCGTTGTTTTTGATATATTTTTATTGAGTGTAATTTTCTCTGTATCCGTCAGATGGGAAAGGTTAATGGAATCGCTGAGACTTTTTCCGAATATGGAAAGTCCGCCCTGGTTTTGCATAATGCACATTCCCAAACTTTCTTTGGTTGGATGCCGGAGTATTTTAAACGCGGCCTGATAATAGGGCGCTGCATTTTCTATGTGTTTTGAAAGCGTGCGCAGCCTTTGATCGAGTGGGGTTTCGGATTCATTGAGAATATAATAACATTCACCACTCAGGTTGTAAACGGATGCATCCCATTCCTGACTTTTAAAAGTGGACATATACCAGGCATCACTTTCAAGCTGGTTTTTAATGATATTAAAACTGATCTTATTATTATCATTAAGTTTTTGGAAGTCAAGCGAATTTAACGAATCGATCCATTGTTTTGAAAACCGGATATGTCCGGCAAAAGCGGCGCTGTCCGGGATTACCAGATTTTCATAATATTTGCCATAGCCGATGAAAATTGCGGCCGAGGGGTATTCTTTCCAGTACTGATCCAAAAATCGAGTCTCAAAATGGGAAAAGTTTTCGTCGGTATTGTCTGCCGGCGGTTGGGTCGGAGTTATACAGGCCGAAAAGAAGAATATCATCAGGACAATAGCATAATAATTTTTTTGCATGGGTGATCCGCTGTTTTTGAGTGATGAAACTAGTTAAAACTATTAAAAAACGAGGTTTTAGTAATAGAAAATTGCGCAGGGAAAGAGTCCTGAAGGAATCTTCCGCCCGCGGCCGATGATTTACAACTACCTGGCTTGCTACCGGTGACCGTATTTTTACGAAAACGAAACAGGAGTGGTTTTACGTTGTGGTTTTGGACTGTGTAGGGTACTTTTAAAGTGTGTTGAATCCAATCCTATAAAAAATTATTTCTATGGAAACTGTTATTGATCTGCTGAAAGCCACCCAGCTGAATATGCAGGAGGTATCAATTGCCGGGTTGCTCATCTTCTTCTTTGGGTACCTTTTTGGTAGAAAAAAAGTCAAAAAACTTACACAGGAAATTTATGGTTTACAAAAAGACGTCTTAGATCTGAATGAAGAATTACTCTATGGTGTGGATGTGAGTGAAACACCAGTCATCGGACTGAAACCGGATACATTGAAACAAAACAAAATTACCAAATAATTTAATATCGCCTATCGAAGCTTTTTACACTCCCAAATTTTTTAATAGATTGATGCAAATGGCCAGACTGGTTTTCCATTCAGGTATCTGAAGACCATAGGTCGATTTGATTTTCGTTTTATCCAG
>JAYWCS010000166.1:0-22492 GCA_043780315.1 Bacteroidota bacterium
GAAACATGACTAATAGTTTTAGCTCAAATATACTAATATATTTAGCTATTTTAGTCCCCCTATCTTAGCTTTGAGTTCGTAATACCTAATCCTATAAAAATATGTAAAAAAGCTGATTTTATCAAAGTAAAAGGGAAAAGGAAAAAACGCTGATTCTCTATAGTAAAACAGATTTCTGTTGCATTTGTTTCCAAAAGTTTTTTGCGCTCAAATCCACCTTTGTCTTTTCACACCAGGTAGCTAAACAACACGTCACTTTTATTAATCTCAGAAAAATCCATCTGATATTTCTTCATATTATCCATCAGCGAGACATAATCGGCACGACTGACCAACTCGATACCGACCACAGCGGGACCGGCTTCCTTATTGGTCTTCTGCATATATTCAAACCGCGTGATATCATCACTAGGGCCGAGTACATTATTGACAAACTCTTTCAGTGCCCCAGGACGTTGGGCGAAACGGATCAGAAAATAGTGTTTGAGCCCTTCGTACTGGAGAGATCTTTCCTTGATTTCCGGCATCCGGTCAATATCGTTATTACTTCCGCTGACTACACAAACCACCGTTTTACCTTTGATGGTTTCTTTGTGATGCTCCAGACCTGCAATGGAAAGTGCGCCGGCAGGTTCTACGACGATGGCATCTTCATTATACAATTTCAGAATCGTGGTACAGATGTGACCTTCCGGCACCAGCGTCAGCTCGTCGAGCATTTCTTTGCAAATCGAAAAGGTAATGTCGCCGGATCTTTTAACGGCTGCACCATCTACAAAACGATCGATTACGTCGAGGGTCACGGGATGGCCGGCTTTAAAGGCTTCTGCCATGGACGGGGCACCTTCTGGCTCCAGCCCGATAATCTGTGTTTTCGGCGAATAGGTCTTGAAATAGGTACCGGTACCGGAAGCCAGGCCACCGCCGCCCACGGGAACGAACAGGAAATCGATATCTGAGAGATCCTCCAGTATTTCGAGGGCCACTGTTGCCTGCCCTTCGATGATCCGCAGATCTTCAAAGGGAGGTATGAAGACCAGTTGATGTTCTGCGGTATATCTTTTTGCGGCGATGGCGCAATCGTCAAATGTATCTCCAATCAATTTAATTTCGACAAAATTTTCTCCAAACATTTTCGTCTGATCCACTTTTTGTTTTGGAGTAATGATGGGCATAAATACCACGCCTTTCACATTGAGTTTTTTGCAGGAGTATGCAAATCCCTGCGCGTGATTACCGGCACTCGCACATACGACGCCTTTCTGCAGAATTTCTTCGGGAATGCGGCTCATCATATTGTAGGCGCCCCTGATTTTATAGGAACGAACGACCTGCAGGTCTTCCCGTTTCAGGTAAACATTACATTGGTATCTGCGGCTGAGATTCTGGTTTAAAACGAGCGGGGTTCTGACCACCACTTTTTTTAAACGCTCGGCGGCGCCAGCAACATCCAATGTGAAAGCGCGGGTTGTTAAATCCATAATTATACTTTTTCTGCCAGCTTTTTATCTGTTTTCACCGCCGCTGCCGCTTGATTTTCCGGTCTCAGACTTCTCACCGTTTTTCCTGCCTGCCACATTTCGCTGTCACGCAGTTCTTTCAGTTCCACTTCCAGTTTTTCGCGGTAATCGGCTTTGCTGTTGCTGTCGATCGAGCGTTGTGACTCTTTACCACTGGCAACACTTTCATATAATTCTTTAAATACCGGTGCGGTTGCATCACGGAATTTCTTCCACCAGTCGAGCGCTCCGCGTTGTGCCGTTGTTGAACAGTTGGCATACATCCAGTCCATTCCATTTTCTGCTACCAATGGCATGAGACTCTGAGTGAGTTCTTCCACCGTTTCATTGAAGGCTTCTGAAGGCGTATGTCCTTTGTCTCTCAAAACCTGGTATTGAGCTGCGAAGATTCCCTGGATCGCGCCCATCAGGGTGCCGCGTTCGCCGGTCAGATCGCTGTATACTTCTTTCTTAAAATTGGTTTCAAAAAGATAACCGCTACCCACTGCAATACCCAATGCAATTACACGGTCCTTGGCTTTGCCGGTGGCGTCCTGGAAAACGGCATAACTACTATTTAGTCCGCGGCCCTGTAGAAACATTCGGCGTAGAGAAGTACCAGATCCCTTCGGTGCCACCAGGAATACATCTACATCCGGAGGCGGAATGATGCCGGTTTGTTCTTTGAACGTGATACCAAAACCATGAGAAAAATATAAAGCTTTGCCTTTTGTGAGATGTTTTTTAACGGTTGGCCATAGTTCAATTTGCGCCGCATCGCTGAGAAGATAGCAGATGATGGTGCCTTTTTCCAGTGCTTCTTCGATTTCGAAAAGACTTACACCGGGAACGAAACCGTCGCGAACCGCTTTATCCCAGGTTTTGGAATTCTTACGCTGACCAACAATGACGTTGATGCCGTTATCTTTCTGATTGAGTGCCTGGCCCGGACCCTGCACACCGTAACCGATTACTGCCACTACTTCATTTTTTAATACCTGTTGGGCTTTCGCAAGTGGAAATTCTTCGCGGGTAACAACCGTTTCTTCTGTTCCGCCGAAATTCAATGTTGCCATTTTTTAAATTATTAATTGTTAAGGTGAATGCTTGTCAGAAAATTTACTATTTCGTCAAACGTAAAAGTTTGCATTTTGCTTTATTTATGTGCTGAACATTTCTTCATGAATGTCAAATTAAACCGTTTGCATTTTATTTTATTTACATGCTAAACACTTCATCTTGTTTGTCCAGGAATTCGTTTTCGATCAACTCTTCGCCAGGTTCGGTTTGTTCGAATTCTCTTAGTTTTTCATGGAAACCATTGCTGGCGTTGATGATCGCTACCCGCGCACTGCGCACGAATTCGATGACGCCATATGGCTCCAGTGCTTCCAGTAAACCATCGGTTTCTTCGCGGTGACCGGTAGTTTCGAAAATGGTATAGTCTTTTCGTATCACGACGGCCCGCGCACCATATTTTCGCAGCAGGCGTTCTACTTTGACTTTCTCCACGATTTGATCGGTGGAAACTTTGTACAACGCCAGTTCCTGCCAAACGATTTCATCGTTTTGATTGAAATAGGCTTTTAGCACTTCCACTTGTTTTTCGATCTGCCGGCAAAGTTTCCTCACGACGTCTTCTGTTTCATTAATTACAATCGTGAAACGGTGGATTCCCTCTACCTCGGAAGGTGATGTATTCAGACTATCGATATTAATCTTTCGACGCGAAAATATAATCGCGATACGGTTTAGCAACCCGATCTGGTTTTCTGTATATACCGTTATGGTGAACTCCTGTTTAAGCATCGTTTGAAATTAAAATTTTTAAAAGCCAACTCTTTCTTAATCCCACTCTCACACTTTCCTCCCTCAGCTTAACCTGATTTCACTTACACTGCATCCCTGTGGAACCATCGGGAACACATTATTCTCTTTTCCCACCATCACTTCCAGCAGGTAGGATGATTTTGCATCCAGCATTTCCTTCAATGCCATTTTCAGGTCGGCCCTTTTTGCAACGGATTGTCCCGGAATACGATATCCTCTCGCCACCTGTACAAAATCCGGGCTCTGAATATCCACGAATGAATATCTCCTTTCATTGAATAACTCCTGCCACTGACGCACCATACCCAGAAAGCGGTTATTCAAAATCAGGATCTTCACATCGCATTGTGACTGCATAATCGTTCCGAGTTCCTGTAAGGTCATCTGAAATCCACCATCTCCGATCACCGCAACAACAGTTCTTTCGGGTGCACCGAATTTTGCGCCGATCGCAGCGGGCAGGGCAAATCCCATGGTACCTAATCCACCCGAAGTGATATTACTTTTAGACTGATTGAATTTTGCATAGCGGCAGGCCACCATCTGATGCTGACCTACATCGGTTACAATGATGGCATTTCCACCTGTGAATTCATTTAACGCGTCGATTACTTCACCCATCGATAACTCTTCGGTTGTTGGATGTAATTCAGGCTGGATACAGATTTTTTCTTCTTCCTGTTGGTACTCTTTAAATTTCTGCAACCACGACGTATGGGTTTTCTTTTCGATCAATTGCGTCAGCAGCGGCAGGGTTTCTTTACAATCGCCCCATACCGGAACGGTAGATTTTACGTTTTTATCTATTTCTGAAGGATCGATATCGAGGTGAATGAGCTTGGCCTGCTTTGCATATTTATCCAGACGGCCCGTTACGCGGTCATCGAAACGCATCCCGATGGCAATGAGGACGTCACATTCGTTGGTCAGTACATTGGGTCCGTAATTTCCATGCATACCCAGCATGCCCACCGCCAGTGGATGATTGGTTGGAATCGCACTCATCCCCAGGATTGTCCATGCAGCCGGAATACCCGATTTTTCGAGGAACTGGATAAACTCTTTTTCTGCGCGTCCGAGGATAACCCCCTGCCCAAATATGATAAAAGGTTTTTTCGCTTCGTTGATGAGTTTAGCGGCCTCCTCTACATATTTTTTTCTGACAATGGGCTTCGGACGATAACTCCGGATATGGCCACAGGGTTTGTATTCCTCAAAATCAAAAATCTGTATCTGGGCATTCTTGGTAATGTCGATGAGAACGGGTCCCGGCCTTCCACTGCCGGCAATATAAAAAGCCTTTGCGAGTACAGAAGGGATCTCTGTTGCATCGGTGATCTGATAATTCCATTTCGTAACCGGCGTGGTGATATTAATCACATCCGTTTCCTGGAATGCATCGGTGCCGAGCAAATGCGCATATACCTGACCAGTAATACAAACCAGCGGGGTGCTGTCGATCATCGCATCTGCCAGACCGGTAACGAGGTTTGTTGCACCCGGACCGCTGGTGGCAAATACAATTCCTGTTTTTCCGGAGCTGCGTGCATAACCCTGGGCAGCATGGATGGCGCCCTGCTCATGCCGCACGAGTATATGGTTAAGTTTTTCCTGGTAATCATACAGGGCATCGTAGATTGGCATGATTGCGCCTCCTGGATATCCGAAAATAGTTTCCACTTTTTCTTCCAGTAACACTTCCAGCACTGCGGCCGATCCCGATAATTTCCGCGCCTTATTTTTTGCCGGGGAAATTTTATCTTTTTTTACTTCGAGCATTTCCATTTTGTCAAGTTTATATGTCTCAATTAATTAAGTCATCAACTATTAATTTTACTGACTTCCACACTCTCACACTTTCTTCCCTCACCTCCACGTTCTCACCCTCCCTCACTTTCTTCCCCCACTTTCTCACTTTCTTACGCTTCATCCGTAACACAACCCTGACTCGCATCTTTCACTACCTGCGCGTATTTAAATAAAACGCCTTTCGTCACTTTCAATGCGGGTTTTTTCCATTTTTTTCTTCTTTCGCCAATCACATCTTCCGGCACTTTCAGTATGAGTGAATTATGAGTCGCATCAATTTCGATGATATCGTTGTCTTCCACCAAACCAATCAGACCGCCTTCATACGCTTCGGGAGTGATATGTCCCACCACAAAACCATGCGTTCCACCACTGAAGCGTGCGTCGGTAATCAGCGCGACTGTTTTGCCGAGTCCCGCGCCGATAATGGCCCCGGTCGGTTTCAGCATTTCAGGCATTCCGGGTGCACCCTTCGGACCGATATACCGGATCACGACTACATCTCCGGCATGTACTTTCCCGGATTGGATCCCTTTTATTAAATCGGTTTCTCCATCGAATACGCGGGCCGTCCCTTCAAAACGTTCGCCTTCCTTGCCCGTGATTTTTGCCACGCAACCTTTTTCAGCGAGGTTGCCGTATAATATTTGCAGATGCCCGGTTGCCTTCAACGGCTTATCCAATGGCATAATTACTTTTTGCTGTTCGAAATCCAGATCGCGCGCCTCCGCGAGATTTTCGGCCAGGGTTTTTCCGGTAACCGTAATACAGTCACCATGCAACAATCCGTTTTTCAATAAATATTTCATCACCGCCGGTACGCCGCCATACTGATGCAGATCTTCCATCAAATATTTTCCACTCGGCTTGAAATCGGCCAGCATCGGAATTTTATTGCTAATCGTTTGAAAATCATCCAGCGTTAACGGTACGTCCACACTTTTCGCCATCGCGATCAAATGCAACACGGCATTCGTAGAGCCGCCAAGTATCATCACCAGGGTAATGGCATTTTCAAATGCTTTGCGGGTCATGATATCTCTTGGCTTGATGTCTTTCTCGAGTAATAATTTAACGGCGGGGCCGATCGCTTCACACTCTTTTTGTTTGTCGGCACTTAGCGCGGGATTCGAAGAGGAGTAAGGCATACTCATGCCCAATGCTTCAATGGCACTGGCCATCGTGTTGGCGGTGTACATGCCCCCACAGGCGCCTGCACCCGGACAGCTATGTCGTACAATGGCTTTGAAATCCGTTTCGCTTAAATTGCCGGCCATTTTTTGTCCGAGCGCTTCAAAATTGGAAACGATATTCAGATCCTCCCCATTATAATGCCCCGGAGCAATAGTTCCACCATACAGCATGATGCCCGGGCGATTCAGCCGCCCCATGGCCATTATTGAACCGGGCATATTTTTATCACAACCCGGAATGGTTACGATGGCATCATAATATTGTGCCCCGGCATTGGTTTCTATACTGTCAGCGATGACATCCCTGCTCACCAGCGAATAACGCATGCCATCTGTACCCATGCTGATTCCATCACTCACGCCGATTGTATGAAAGATCAATCCCAGCAAATCCGTTTTTTGAACACTTGTCTTCACGAGTTTGGCCAGGTCGTTCAAGTGCATGTTGCAGGGGTTGCCGTCCCATCCCATACTGGCAATGCCGACCTGTGCCTTCTTAAAATCGGCTTCAGAAAAACCGATAGCATAAAACATGGCCTGCGCACCGGGCAGGTTTTCATCCTGGGTGATCGTCTTCGAGTATTTGTTGAGTTCCGTCATATTGTAAAAAAAGAAACCCGCCTTTTTTGGAGGCGGGTCGTATGAAAAATTTAATTTTTTAAATGATCAACTGCCTCCATGAGTCACGCATATAATTATAATAATGACGACCGCGAGGCGGGCAATCACTACTTTATTATAAACGCTTTTAAACTTCATGTGCTGGGTTGAATAGCGAATATACGAACCGCGAAGTAAAAAACAAAGAACTATAAAAAAAGAATTAAATAATGGTCGACTTTCTCAAGGCGATATTGCCTTGATTCAATTCTTCTCCGGAAATTTTTCCAACCAGGTAATCGCTGATCAGTTCGCCAATCGTGGATGTGAAATAGAAATTCACCGGATCAATGTCTTTCGTCACAAACCCATTCAATAAAGTCCACTCCACCGCTTCCCGCACCAGCTCAGCTTCTTTGTGTAATTCGAAATGGTCCAGCATCATGGCAGCAGAAAGTACCGATCCCAGCGGATTGGCAATGTCTTTTCCGGCAGCCTGCGGATAGGATCCATGAATGGGTTCGAACAGGGCAGGTCCGTTGCCAACAGATGCCGATGGAAGCAAACCCAGCGAGCCACTGATCACACTGGCTTCATCACTGAGAATATCCCCAAACATATTCTCTGTGAGGATCACATCAAATTGTTTTGGATTCACGATGATTTGCATCGCGGCATTATCGACAAACAGGAAATCCAGCGCCACGTCGGGATAATCTTTTGCAATGTCCTGAACTACTTTGCGCCATAACCTGGAAGTCTCCAGCACATTGGCTTTATCTACAAGAGTTAATTTTTTTCCGCGTAGGGAGGCCTGTTTAAAGGCAAGGTGTGCGATGCGTTCAATTTCTTCGCGGCTGTACATGCACTCATCAGAAGCTATAGTTTGTTCGGCATTCGTTTCTTTTTTACCAAAATAAATCCCGCCGGTCAGCTCCCGGTAAATAATAAAATCCACGCCCTCAATATTTTTCGTTTTTAAAGGGGAAAGATGGTGAAGCGAAGGGTAGGTGCTGATCGGCCGGATATTTGCAAACAGCTGCAATGATTTTCTCAGTCTCAGCAGCCCTTGCTCAGGTCGCACTTTTGCCGCCGGATCACTGTCGTATTTTGGATGACCGATCGCGCCGAACAGAATCGCATCACTCTTCAACGCGAGGTCAATGGTTTCTTCGGGTAGCGGATCACCGGTCTTGTCGATGGCTACGGCACCCATCAGACAATACTTGTAATAAAACTCGTGGTGAAAACATTCAGCCACGGCATTTAAAACTTTCACGGATTGCCGGGTCACTTCCGGACCAATGCCGTCTCCTTCAATAACAACAATGTTTTTTTTCATATCGTATGCGGGTAGGTGAGGGTTTTGTTTTCGAAGGAAGTGATTTCCTCTTTCATGCTCAGCAGGTAATCGATATCGTCGTAGCCGTTGAGCAGGCAGTTTTTTTTATATTGACTGATTTCAAATTTTTCTTCTGATATCAGGCCTTTTGCAAGCAAATGAATGGTTTGATTTTCCAGATTTATCTGGATCTGCGTGGAAACATCCAACTCGATGGCTTCGAAAATTTCTTTTAGAAAGGAGTCGCTGATGATGACCGGCAAGAGAAAATTGTTAAGCGCATTGTTTTTAAAGATGTCAGCAAAAAAACTGCTGATCACCACGTCAAAACCGTAATCCTTGATTGCCCAGGCAGCATGTTCGCGGGAAGAACCGCAGCCGAAATTTTTACCGGCTACCAATATTTTACCGCTATAACGGGCATCATTGAGCGCAAATTTTTTTCTGGGCTCGTTTTCGTTGTCATTTTCATAACGCCAGTCGCGAAAAAGATTCTTGCCAAACCCATCACGGCTGGTGGCTTTCAGAAAACGCGCCGGGATGATCTGGTCCGTATCGATGTTTTCGATGTTTATCGGAACCGCCGTAGATGTTATTTTATCGATTGCCTTCATTCTTTCAAATTCTTCAAATTAATTCTCTGACGTCTGTCACCCTGCCTGTAATGGCCGCCGCTGCAGCGGTGAGCGGACTGGTTAAAAAAGTCCGCGCATTGGGTCCCTGTCGTCCTTCGAAATTCCGGTTGCTGGTCGACACACAATATTTCCCGGCGGGAATTTTATCTTCATTCATACCCAGACAGGCAGAGCATCCGGGTTGCCTAAGCTGAAAACCGGCGTCAGCAAAAATTTTATCGATCCCTTCCAGTTTCGCCTGTTGTTCCACTTGCTTGCTGCCCGGTACAATCCATACCTGCACATCGGACGCTTTTTGTTTTCCTTTTACAAAAGACGCCACCAGCCGCAGGTCTTCGATCCGGCTATTGGTACAACTGCCAATAAATACATAATCAATTTTTTTGCCTTTGATGCCCGCGCCGGGTTCAAGCCCCATGTACTTCAATGCTTTTTCGAATGAAAGTTTTTCTTTTTCGTCGACTTCATGCAGAGCAGGCACATGGCCGGAGATGCCAATACCCATTCCGGGATTGGTGCCGTAGGTAATCATCGGTTCAATATCTTCGGCCCGGATATTTAATTCCTGATCGAAAGCCGCTTCATTATCAGAATATAGCGTTTTCCAGTAGCTGAGGGCCTGGTCCCAGGCGGCTCCGGCGGGCGCAAATTCGCGTCCCTTGATATATTCAAATGTTATTTCATCCGGTGCAATCATGCCGCAACGCGCGCCCATCTCAATACTCATATTACAGATGGTCATACGCGCTTCCATCGAAAGGTCACGGATTACCGACCCCGCATATTCAACGGCATAACCGGTGGCACCACTTGCGGATATTTTTGCGATTATGTACAGAATGATATCCTTCGACAATACGCCGGCCGGGAGTTTGCCTTCCACGTTGATGCGCATCAGTTTGGGCCTGGTCTGCATCAGGCATTGGGTAGCCATCACCATTTCCACTTCACTGGTACCAATACCGAAGGCGATCGTTCCAAAAGCGCCGTGGGTGCTGGTATGACTGTCACCGCACACAATCGTCATCCCCGGCAGGGTGATGCCTAGTTCCGGTCCGATCACATGAACAATACCCTGATAGGGATGTCCCAGTCCATAGAGTTCGATCCCGAATTTTGCACAGTTTTTTCCGAGCGTTTCCACCTGAATGCGCGACAGTGCTTCGGCGATGGGTAGGTGTTGATTGAGGGTCGGCACGTTATGATCCGCCGTCGCAACAATTTGTTTCGGTCGAAAAACCGGCAGTCCTCTTTCTTCCAGTCCTTTGAACGCCTGAGGACTGGTCACCTCATGAATAAAATGTTTGTCGATGTATAAAATGGACGGACCTCCGTGGATGGTTTTCACCACATGGGTATCCCAGATTTTTTCGAATAGTGTTTTTGACATCATAATATTTTAGTGCCTTCTCAACAGTTTTTTTTAAGCGGCGTTTACGGGAATTTTGGCGAGTGCATGTAAATCCTGTTCGCCTACTTCTTTTTTCGTATCGGCCAGTATTAAAAATTCTGCATAGAGTGAATCGATTTCATTGCGGTTGAATTCATAGCCCAGTATTCTGAAACGGTGGGCAAGGGCACTGCGCCCGCTGCGGGCCGTCAGTACAATCTTAGATTCGCCGGCACCCACTTCTTCGGGATTGATGATTTCATAGGTCTGCGCATCTTTCAAAAATCCGTCCTGATGAATACCGGAAGAATGTGAAAAAGCATTGGCACCCACGATCGCCTTGTTCGGCTGAACCTGCATGCGCATGGTATCTGATACGAGCCGGCTCATGGGGTTCAATGACTGCGTTTTTATTCCGGTATGAAAACCCAGTTCGGCGTGCTGCCGGATCACCATCACAACCTCTTCGAGCGCTGTATTGCCCGCTCTTTCACCCAATCCATTGATCGTGCACTCGATTTGACGGGCACCTGCAATGATGCCCGCAATAGAATTCGCTGTTGCCAGTCCCAGGTCATTATGACAATGGCATGAAATGATCGCCTTGTCAATATTGGATACGTTATTAACTAAAAAAGCAATTTTTTCTCCATACTCATGAGGCAAACAATATCCGGTGGTATCGGGAATATTCACCACGGTGGCGCCGGCTTTAATCACCGCTTCGATCACGCGGGCCAGATAGACGGTATCGGTACGACCAGCATCTTCGGCATAAAATTCTACGTCGGCCACCAGGTTTTTTGCCCATTTAACGGCCTGTACGGCACGCTCGATGATATCTTCGCGATTGGAATTGAATTTTGATTTGATATGTGAATCGGAAGTCCCGATACCTGTGTGTATCCTTGGATTTTTAGCTTTTTTCAGTGCCAGTCCGGCGGCTTCTATATCCGCTTTCACCGCCCGGCTCAGGGCACACACACTCGCATTACGCACGATTTTTGCAATTTCTTCCACTGAATGGAAGTCGCCCGGACTCGAAATCGGGAAGCCGGCCTCTATGACGTCCACGCCCAACAGTTCAAGTTCCAGCGCCAGTTCGAGTTTTTCTTTGGTATTCAGTTTACAGCCGGGCACCTGTTCCCCATCCCGCAGGGTGGTATCGAAAATGTAAATTTTATCGGATTTCATATCGTTTTGGGAAATGAGTTGTTACAAAGTTATTTTTGTTTTATGCAGGATACAAATCAAAATGCGGTTTGTATTACTGTCAGGAAATGAGCGTTTGGCGGATGAAACCTTCGCCAGGCCTTAATTTAAACGATTCAAATTACGATGCCCAACCGGTCTTCAGATACATTGTTCCAACTTGTTAAATCCCTGAAAAAGTCGGAGAAACGGAATTTTAAGCTCTATGTGAAGCGAAATACCGCTTTCGAAGATCTGAAAATCATCCAGTTATTTGATGCTTTGGTTAAGATGGACGTCTACGATGAAGTGGCCCTGCTGAACAAAAACAAACGTCTCAGTAAACAACAGCTTTCGAATATCAAGGCCCAGTTATATAAACATATCCTGGCCAGTCTGCGCCGGATACGAAATGAGAACAATGTTGTTCTTCAGTTGCACGAGCAGCTCGATTATGCCGAGATTCTCTACAATCAGGGCTTATACCTGCAGAGCCTCAAAGTGCTGGACCGGATAAAAGGATATGCGCGGCAATATCATCAGCATAGCGTGGTGTTGAATGCCCTTCTTTTTGAACAGAAAATCGAAGCCCTTCATATCACCCGCAGTATGCAGGACCGGGCCGGGAAACTCGCCGAAGAGATGGAATCGGTGAATGCACAATTGGTAGTAACCGGCAGGTTGTCCAGCTTGTCACTGCAACTTTATGGCTGGTATATTCAGCATGGCGTGGCAAGAAATGAAAAGGACGAGATAGCGGTGAAAGATTTTTTCGAATCCCGTTTGCCTGCGCAGATGGCTGCTGCGAACGGATTTTATGAAAGTCTGTATCTGTTTCAATGTTATAGCTGGTATGCTTTTATCGGTCAGGATTTTCTTTCCTATTATCGCTACACGCGTCGCTGGGTTGACTTATTTGAAAAGGAGCCGGTGATGATCGCTGTGGAAACGGCCCATTATATTAAAGGCATGCATAACCTGCTGGGCGCACATTTCGACCTGCTCAACTATCCGAAATTTGTTGAAACACTGGGCCGGTTCGAAAATTTTTTTCATTCGGAATCCGTACAGGAAAACGACAACAACCGCATTCAGACTTTTGTCTACCTCCATATTGCAAAAATTAATCTTCATTTCATTGATGGCACTTTTACCGATGGGCTGGCGTTGGTACCCTATATCGAAGAGAAACTCCGGGAGTATGAAATTTATCTGGACCGGCACCGGATCCTGATTTTTTATTACAAGTTTGCCAGCCTCTATTTTGGCAGTGGGGATTTCGAACGAACCATTAAATACCTTAATAAAATAATTAACTGGAAAATGGATCTGCGCACGGATCTGCAGTGTTACGCCCGGTTGCTGCATTTAATTGCGCACTATGAACTGGGGAATGATAATTTGCTGCAATACCTGATCAAATCGGTCTACCGTTTCATGGCTAAAATGGAAAATCTAAGTCTGGTGGAAGAAGAAATATTTCGGTTTTTGCGGAAGTCTTTTGATCTCGGACCGAAAGAATTGAAACCCGAATTTTCTATTTTGCTCGATCGGCTAAAAACCTATGAAAAAAACCGCTTCGAAACCAGGGCCTTTGTTTATCTGGATATTATTTCCTGGCTGGAAAGCAAAATCCGGACGGTTCCCGTGCAGCAGATTATTCATGAAAAATTTCTTCTGCGTCATGTAGCTAGAGCACCAGGACGTTAAAACCGACTCCGGGGATGCCCGTTTCGCGCATTTTCGGGGGAATGGACCGGGAGCTTCGGGATCTTTCTATATCTTGGTAAATTAATTCAAACCACATACCTTTGCACTCCTTATGCAGACAGTCTCTGAATTATTTCCTGTATAAATTATTGATTTTCAACAAAGTAAGTTACGAAATCAGGCCTTAAAATCCGATGGTAATCTGCTTTGTAAATGCATGGGTGGTAACTTATCTTTTAAAAACCTGACATTAACATATGGCTATTAAAAAAGAAAATCGTCCCAAAGCCACTTTCTCTAAAATTACCATCGGGCTAGCTTCTCCCGATTCCATTCTGGAAAGATCTTATGGAGAGGTTCTAAAGCCCGAAACAATCAATTACAGAACGTACAAACCGGAAAGAGACGGTTTATTCTGTGAACGCATTTTCGGACCCGTAAAGGATTACGAGTGTGCCTGTGGAAAATATAAAAGGATCCGTTACAAAGGCATCGTATGTGACCGTTGCGGCGTGGAGGTAACCGAGAAAAAGGTTCGACGTGAACGTATGGGCCATATTAAACTGGTGGTTCCGGTGGTCCATATCTGGTATTTCAAGAGTCTTCCGAACAAAACCGGCTATCTGCTGGGCATGAGTTCCAAGAAGCTCGAGAGTATCGTGTATTATGAAAGATACGTGGTCATACAGTCCGGTATTCGTGCAGACAAAAACCAGAATCAGGGTGATCTCCTGACAGAAGAAGAATATCTTGAAATTCTCGAAACACTTCCAAAAGACAATCAATATTTACCCGACGATGATCCCAACAAGTTCATCGCAAAAATGGGTGCCGAAGCGGTACATGATTTATTGCAGCGCATCGACTTGGATCAGCTGAGTTTTGATCTGCGGGCGGCGGCTGCCAACGAAACTTCACAACAACGTAAGGCAGATGCATTAAAACGCCTGAGCGTTGTGGAAAGTTTCCGTGATGCCAATACAAGAATTACAAACCGTCCGGAATGGATGGTGATGCAATATATTCCGGTTATTCCGCCGGAACTGCGCCCACTGGTGCCCCTGGATGGCGGCCGGTTTGCGTCTTCCGATCTGAACGATCTGTATCGTCGGGTAATTATCCGTAACAACCGTCTCAAACGCTTGTTGGAAATCAAAGCACCGGAAGTAATCCTGCGTAATGAAAAAAGAATGCTGCAGGAAGCGATCGATTCGCTTTTTGATAACAGTCGCAAGTCCAACGCCGTGAAAGCGGAAGGTGGCCGTGCACTGAAATCATTGAGTGATGTACTGAAAGGTAAACAAGGTCGTTTCCGTCAGAACCTCTTGGGAAAACGAGTTGATTATTCCGGTCGTTCGGTGATCGTGGTCGGTCCCGAATTGAAACTACATGAATGCGGATTGCCAAAAGATATGGCAGCCGAATTATTCAAGCCGTTTATCATTCGCAAACTAATTGAAAGAGGTATCGTAAAAACAGTGAAGTCGGCCCGTAAACTGGTTGATCGCAAGGAAGCCATCGTTTGGGATATCCTTGAAAATATATTGAAAGGACATCCGGTGATGCTCAATCGTGCGCCAACATTGCATAGGTTATCCATTCAGGCATTCCAGCCAAAACTGATTGAAGGAAAAGCTATTCAGTTGCATCCGCTGGTGTGTACTTCGTTCAATGCGGATTTCGATGGTGACCAGATGGCCGTGCATGTGCCTTTGAGCAGTGCCGCTGTATTAGAAGCCCAGTTGCTGATGTTGTCCAGTCATAACATTTTAAATCCACAGAATGGAACGCCGATTACCCTGCCTTCACAGGACATGGTACTGGGTCTCTATTATATTACGAAGGGCAAGAAATCAACTCCAACCGAAAAAGTAAAAGGCGAAGGAAAAGCGTTTTACAGTCCGGAAGAAGTGATCATCGCCTATAACGAAGGCGTTGTTGACCTGCATGCTTATATCAGAGTAAAGGTGCTTGTCAGAAACGAACATGATATATTGGAAAGGAAATTATTGGAAACAACCGTTGGTCGGGTACTCTTCAATCAGCATACGCCGGTAGAAGTAGGATTTGTAAACCAGTTGCTCACCAAAAAATCTCTTCGGGAAATCATTGGTAATATCATTAAGTGGACCAACGTTCCAAAAACGGCCAAGTTCCTCGATGATATCAAAACACTTGGATTTCGTATGGCCTTCCGTGGTGGTTTATCGTTTAGTATTAATGACCTGATCATCCCGGATACGAAAGAAGTATTGCTGGACAATGCGAAAGTGGAAGTGGATGAAGTATGGGATAATTATAATACCGGCCTGATCACCAATAATGAAAGATACAATCAGATCGTGGACATCTGGTCACGTGTGGATACCCGTATCACCGAGACGCTGATTCGCGAACTGGCAGCAGATAAACAGGGATTTAACTCTGTTTACATGATGTTGGATTCCGGCGCCCGTGGTTCCAAACAGCAGATTAAACAGCTGGCTGGCATACGCGGACTGATGGCCAAACCCAGAAAGTCTGGTTCAACCGGAAGTGAAATCATTGAGAATCCGATCCTGTCGAATTTCAAGGGCGGGCTGAATGTATTAGATTATTTCATCTCGACCCATGGTGCCCGTAAAGGGTTAGCGGATACGGCGTTGAAAACGGCCGATGCCGGTTACCTCACCCGTCGTCTGGTGGATGTGGCGCAGGATGTGGTGATCAAGGAAGAAGATTGTGGTACTTTAAGAGGTATTGCTACTTCGGCCCTGAAGGATAATGAAGATATCGTTGAACCATTATACGATCGTATACTCGGACGTGTTTCCCTGCATGACATTTATAATCCCCAGACCGATGTCATCATCGCGAAAGGCGGCATAGAAATCACAGAAGAAGTTGCGAAGAAAATTGAAGAGACCGGGATCGAAATTGTAGAGATCCGTTCCGTACTCACCTGCGAAAGCAAACGCGGTGTTTGTGTGAAATGTTATGGTAAGAATCTGGCCACCGGCTATACTGCACAGAAAGGGGATGCCGTGGGTATCATCGCTGCTCAGTCGATTGGTGAGCCGGGAACACAGCTTACCCTGCGTACCTTCCATGTGGGTGGTGTGGCCGGTTCTGCTTCGGTGGAATCTTCTATGCTCGCCAAGTTTGACGGCACCATTCAGTTCGATGGTTTGAGAACCGTAATCGCTGAAAACAATGAAGGAACAAAAGTTCCGATTGTTATCGGTCGTACAGGTGAAGTGCGTATCATGGATGTGAAGAACGATCGCCTCATGATTACCAATAACGTTCCGTATGGTGCTACGCTGACCGTGAAAGACGGACAGAAAGTAACCAAGGGAGAAATTATTTGTACATGGGATCCGTTCAACAACGTCGTGATCAGTGAAATCACGGGTAAACTGAAATTTGAAAACGTTATTGAAGGCATCACTTACCGCGAAGAAGCCGATGAACAAACAGGGCATCGCGAGAAAGTGGTTATCGATACCAAAGACAAAACAAAAATTCCCGGTATCGTCGTAGAAGGCGGTAAGGATATTAAAAATTATAACCTGCCGGTTGGATCCCATATTATTATGGAAGAAGGCGAAGATGTTCGTGGCGGACAGGTTATCGTGAAGATTCCCCGCGTCTTGGGTAAGCTCCGTGATATCACGGGTGGTTTGCCCCGCGTAACGGAATTGTTCGAAGCCAGAAACCCCGGTAACCCCGCAGTCGTTTCTGAAATCGACGGTGTGGTGGCTTTCGGAAATATTAAAAGAGGTAACCGTGAAATCATCGTGGAAGCAAGGGATGGTATTGTAAAAAAATATCTGGTTCCGCTGACACGTCAGATTCTGGCACAGGATGGTGACTTTATCAAAGCCGGTGCTCAGCTGAGTGACGGACAAATCGCACCTGCCGACATTCTTTCGATCAAAGGACCTTTTGCTGTTCAGGAGTATGTAGTGAATGAAATTCAGGAAGTATATCGTTTGCAGGGGGTGAAAATCAATGATAAACACATTGAAGTAATTGTTCGGCAGATGATGCGTAAACTGAATATTGTTGATCCGGGAGATACCCGTTTCCTCGAAGATGAAACGGTTGATAAAATCGAGTTCCTCGACGAAAACGATTGGATCTACGATAAGAAAGTGGTTACGGAAGCCGGTGATTCAATAAAATTGAAACCCGGACAAATAGTAAGCTTGCGTGAAGTGCGGGAAGAAAATTCAATTCTGCGCCGGAACGATAAGAAACTGGCTGAATTCCGTGATGCCAATTCAGCTACTTCTGCACCGATGCTGCTGGGTATTACCAAAGCATCTCTGGGAACGCAGAGCTGGATTTCAGCCGCGTCCTTCCAGGAAACCACCAAAGTATTGTCATCTGCCGCTATTCAGGGTAAAACAGATAATATGATGGGCCTGAAAGAAAACGTAATCACGGGCCATCCGATTCCGGCTGGTACAGGCTTGCGTGAGTTTGAAAATATGATTGTGGGAAGTAAGGAGGAATATGAATTGCTCCAGAACACCCGCGAAGCCATGGTTTTCGACGAAGAAGAATAAGCTTAAATTTTAAGATTTAATAAGCAGTAGGAAGCAGAAATGCTTCCTACTTTTGTGTCCGGCAAACTGTTCAAAACATTTTACAAATATTTTCATGAGGAATATCGCTTACATCCCTGGTCTCTTAGCCCTGATTCTGACGGGCGTTTTATTTTATGTGGTCTATCACAAACCACTGCCTTTAAATGCTAACGACCTGTCAAGTGTCAACCATCAACCATCAACCACCGGAGCGAATCCATTCCGGATGGCCTACTTTAATCTGGACACCCTGGAAGCGCATTATCAGTATTTCAAAGATGTATTGACACAGGTAAAAGGAAAGGAAAGTGAAATGAATTCCGAACTAAGTGGAATGGAAAAGGGCTACCAGAAGAAAATTTCGGAGTGGCAGAAAAAGGGAAGAACTATGTCGCAGACTGAAAGTGAACAGGCCCAACAGGAATATGCGCAGATGCAGCAGAACTACCAGATTCGAAAACAGGCCCTGCAGGAGTCGTTACTAAAAAATAACGAGGACCTGAAAGCCGATATCCGAAAAAAAATAGACGACTATCTGAAAGTTTATAATAAAACAAAAGGGTTCAATTACATTATTGCCTACGAGGCCAATTCGTTTATTTATATTAAGGATACGGCCAATAATATTACCAATGACCTGATTGATGGCTTGAATGCAAATTATAAGAAAAAGTAGAGTCCGCCCCGGCTCGCTGTTTTCCATTCGATTTACTATCTTCCGGGTCAAATTATCTTATGCCCGCAGAAAGCCAAGCTTTTAAACCGACACTTGGATTGATGGATGCCACCATGATTGTGGCAGGCTCCATGATCGGTTCGGGCATTTTTCTGGTGAGTGCGGATATCGTTCGCAACGTGGGTGGCGCGGGCTGGCTTATTCTCGTGTGGGTGATTACCGGCTTCATGACACTTACTGCCGCTGTGAGCTATGGCGAACTGAGCGGCATGTTTCCAAAAGCCGGTGGCCAGTATGTTTATCTGAAAGAAGCCTATAATCCGCTGGTCGGCTTTTTATACGGGTGGAGTTTTTTTTCTGTCATCCAAACCGGTACCATCGCCGCGGTCGGTGTTGCTTTTTCTAAATATGCCGCCTATCTTATTCCGTCGCTCAGCGAAGACAATCATATGCTGCGCATTCAGACCGGAGTCAACGACTGCGGCAATCCGACTCATTTTACAATCAGCGCCGCACAACTCGTATCCATCGGCATCATCGGATTACTAACGTATTCCAACACGCGTGGTGTGAAGGGAACGAAATGGATTCAGAATATTTTTACTTCCACCAAGTTGCTCGCATTATTCGGTCTCATCATTGCGGGTTTTCTTGCATTCCGGCCGGAAGTATGGCATGCGAACTGGTCCAATGCCTGGGATGCTACGCGGTCGACTCTTAAAGACGTATGCAATCCTTCGCAGGGCTTTAATATTTCACCGATTGCCGGCGCCGCATTATTTGGTGGCATCGCCGCCGCCATGGTAGGTTCGGTATTCAGTAGTGATGCCTGGAACAACGTAACATTTATCGCCGGTGAAATTAAAAACCCGCAGCGAAATATCGGCGCTTCCCTTTTTTTGGGAACACTGATGGTAACGGTTATTTATATCTGTGCCAATCTGATGTATATAGCGGTATTACCACTGAACGAAATTGCCCATGCCGAAAAAGACCGGATTGCCGTGTCGGCCGCACAGGTGATTTTTGGAAAAAACGGAACTAAAATAATCGCTCTGCTGATTATGGTCTCTACCTTCGGATGTAATAATGGGCTGATACTTTCCGGTGCCCGGGTATATTATTCGATGGCTAAGGATAAATTATTTTTCCGTCGCGCAGGTACACTCAATAAAAACGGGGTACCCCAATGGGCGCTCTGGGCGCAATTTGTAGTAGCATCCGTATTGTGCCTGAGCGGAAAATATGGCGACCTGCTCGACATGATCTCTTTTGTGGTGGTAATCTTTTATGTTCTCACCATTCTGGGTATTTTTATACTGCGAAAGAAAAGACCGGATCTGCCAAGGCCCTATAAAGCATACGGATATCCTTTTTTGCCGATTCTTTATATCCTGATGGGTTCTGCTTTTTGTATCCTGTTGATTATTTATAAACCTGAATTCACCTGGCCCGGACTGATCATCGCGCTGCTGGGAATTCCATTATATTATATAGCAAATTCCGGCAACCGAAACAACCCGGCGAATTAAAATGGCTACAACGGATTATAAAGAATTATTTAAAACATTCTCTTCGGTTAAAATCGGAATCATCGGAGATATGATGCTGGATACCTACTGGTGGGGCAACGTGGAAAGAATATCCCCCGAAGCACCCGTTCCGGTCGTGACGGTCGACCGTAAAGAATATCGCATCGGAGGTGCCGGAAATGTCGCTTTGAATCTGGCTTCGCTGGGTTCACCGGTAACGGTTTTCTCCGTGATCGGGGAAGATGAAGACGGTCATCATCTGACAAGTCTCCTGAATGACAAAAAAATAGCGACCGGCTTTCTGCTCAAATCAGCGGCCCGCATCACTACCAATAAAATGCGCGTGATCAGCCGGAACCAGCAAATGATGCGGCTTGATCTTGAAACCATTCAACCCCTGAATTCAAAACAGGAAGAGGAGCTAATCGGTCAGGTTGAAAAATTTATTCGCGAAGACTCACCCGCTGCTATCATATTTGAAGATTATAATAAAGGGGTGCTGACGGAAAAAGTTATCCGCACGGTCATCGATTTATGCAAAAGTAATTCCATCCTGACTACGGTGGATCCTAAAAGAAAACATTTTTTTGACTACCGCGGTGTAGATATATTTAAACCGAATTTAAAAGAAGCCCGGGAAGCATTAAATCTACTGATCGAAGAAATAAATGAAAAAACGCTAACAGATATTCATCAGAAACTGAAAGTAGCACTGCAGCACCGAATTTCTTTTATCACCTTATCGGAGAAGGGTATCTTTTATCAGGATGAGCAATTCGCCAGAATGGTTCCTTCTCATATCCGTAATGTAGCCGATGTCTCCGGCGCCGGTGACACGGTTATCGCGGTCGCCACCCTTATTTACGCATTGACCGGAAATACGCGAATGATGGCAGAAATAGCCAATCTGGCCGGCGGACTGGTTTGCGAAACCGTCGGTACGGTCGCCATTGATAAATCAAGGCTCTTGCGCGAATGCCAGCGCTTGCTGACGGAAATTTAAATTGTCTGAAATTTTATACCGGATGAAGAAATACGCTGTTATCGTTGCAGGAGGTTCGGGAGTACGCATGGGAGCAAGCATGCCGAAACAGTTTTTACTCATTCACGACAAACCAATATTATGGTATAGTCTGCAGGTTTTTCTGACCGCTTTTGCGGATATCGAAATCATCCTCGTACTACCACCGGAATATGATGAAACCGGTCGCGCCATTGCAGATTCTCTACATACGATTACTCCAACCCGCCGAATTGCAGGCGGAGAAACCCGGTTTCAATCTGTGAGAAACGGATTAACCCTGGTGGAAGAGCCATCGATGGTTTTTATCCATGATGCCGTTCGTTGTTTATTGAGCCCCTCACTCATTCATCTTTGTTTTGAAGAAGCGCAGCGTTTTGGTTCAGCTGTTCCGGCGATCGCCTGCAGGGATAGTGTGCGGACCGTTGGCGACACCGGAAATAAGCCCATCGATAGATCACAGATTAGGTTGCTGCAAACGCCCCAGACGTTTTTGAGCAAGCTCCTGCTCCCGGCATATAAAAAGGATTATGCGGACTCGTTTACCGATGATGCCTCTGTAGTAGAAAACAGTGGTCACCCGATTCATCTGGTGGAAGGTGAAGTCAATAATATTAAAATAACCACGCCGCTGGATCTGCTGATTGCTGAAAAATTACTGCATCTTCCATAGCATCCGTTTTGATGAATCTGAAATCATCATCGTATAATGGGCATTTAAAAAGCATTTCCATTCAAGATAAATTTCTCTATTTGCAAGATTCCCATTGGCGTCGGAACAATCCAGGATCCAAGTCGTTTGATGAGTCTGCAGTTCTGAAATAATAGAATGAAAAATTGATTTGTCCTGATCCCAGTCGGGGTACCAGCCATAAAAATAATGGTAAATCCATCGGGACGGAGCCCGGATTTTATTCTTGTTGTATAAATAGATGAGGTTGGAGTCGTCGAACACAAATAACTGATAGTCGGATAACGACTGTTTATTCAGGTATTCGATAATCGGAAGTTTATTAGCCGAGGCATAGGAGTCTCCCAAAAAATGAATATTGGTTGCATAACGGCAGATTCCCATAAACAAAGTAGCACTGAGTATAATATTGAAAATAAGCTGGCAGGTTCTATCCAGAAGAAAATCGGCGGTACTTTGGGTAAAAACGATATAAATAATAATAGGGACCGTTGCAGACAGAGGAAGGAGATAGTAGATGAATGCATTTCCGGCGGATAATCTTCCACTGATAAATTCTCCGGCAAAAGAAAGTAACAGCGCAAGCAGACTTAGCCGAAGAAGGATTTTTTTTTGATTTTTTAGAAAAATAGCAGCTATACCAAGAATCAGGCTCGTGTAAAATGCCATTTCATATTCGGATTCGTGTAATGCGTGTTTGATTGTTTTTATTTCTGTAAATACGGACTTGGGAACGCGCTTTGCCTGCATGTTAAATAAAAATGCGTTGTTCCATAAATAAGTCAACGAATGGTGAAAT
>JAYWCS010000167.1:0-2178 GCA_043780315.1 Bacteroidota bacterium
TCTACTTCTACACAATTCCACATCATCCATTGCGGGCAATCTTTCGGTGTCACATTTTCCCAGTTTTTTCCCCCGTCTTTACTTATATGTATCAAACCATCATCACTACCCGTCCATAATAAATCTTTTTCCATCCCACTTTCTGCAGCAGTGAAAATGGTGCAGTAATATTCCACACTGGTATTATCCTGGGTAATAGGTCCGCCACTGGAAACCTGTTTAGATTTGTCATTGGTAGTAAGGTCTCCTGACAATGCTTCCCATGAAGCACCTTCATTGGTGGTAGCGAATAATACATTGCCAGCAGTATATATTTTTTTTGGATCATGCGGGGAGAAGAAGATCGGGAAATTCCATTGAAAACGATACTTCATTGCTTCTGCTCCGCCACCCATAGGATTGTCGGGCCAAACATTCACAGAACGGTTTTCTCCTGTTTTATGATCCAGTCTTGAAATATATCCTCCGTAATTTCCTCCGTAAACAATATCCGGATTAAGCGGATCGGCCACTACAAAACCACTTTCAGCACCTGCAGTAACCTGCCAGTCCTGCTCCGTAATGGAAGAACCATAGGTCCGGCTTTTTATTCGTACTGTAGAATTATCCTGTTGTGCGCCAAGGATACGATAGGGAAATGAATTGTCTGTTGATACGCGATAGAATTGCGCGGTGGGTTGCGTATTATAATTACTCCAGTTATCGCCTCCGTCAAAACTGACTTGTGCACCGCCATCATCTGCCACGATCATCCGATTTCCATCTTCGGGATCGATCCATAGATCATGATGATCGCCATGAGGCGTGCGAATGCCTTGAAAATTACGGCCGCCATCACGACTGCGCATAAAATCTACATTGGGACAATAGATGGTATTTTCATTTTTTGGATCTATAAATATTTTTGAATAATACCAGGCTCTCTGTCTTACATTATTATCACTGCTGGTAAGCGTCCAGGTTTCCCCACCATCATTACTCACAAATACACCGCCGTCTTTATTTTCTACGATGGTATAAACCTTATCAGGATTTGAAGGTGCAACCGCTATTCCAACAATTCCCCAAACCCCTTTAGGAAGTCCTTTATTCGCAGAAATATTGGCCCAGGTCTCGCCACCATCAGTGCTTTTATACAATCCACTTCCCTCACCCCCACTTTCCATACTGTAAGGCGTACGGATCACGCGCCACATACCAGCGTATAAAACAGCAGGATTTCCTGGTTCCATCACCAGGTCACTGCAGGCCGTCTGGTCATTTACAAACAAGGTCTTTTTCCAGGTCTTTCCACCATCGGTAGTTTTGTACACGCCCCTTTCTTTTCCCGGACCAAATAAATGGCCTGTCACTGCTGCCCACACGGTATTGGGATCACGAGGATGAATTAACATTCGGGTGATATGACGACCGTCTTTCAATCCGATATTTTTCCAGGTGCGTCCCCCATCATCTGAACGCCAGGCACCATTCAATCCTTCACTCACATTTCCCCGAAGGGTATTTTCTCCTTCACCCACATAAATAATGTTCTCATCACTGGGAGCAACGGCTACCGAACCGATCGTTCCACCAAAATATTTGTCGGTGATGTTCTTCCAGTTATTTCCACCATCGGAAGTTTTCCAGACACCACCCCCTGTTGCACCAAAGTAAAATACATTGCGGTTACGGTAGCTGCCTGCAACCGCACCACTTCTACCACCGCGGAAAGGACCCACGAGCCGGTACTTCACATTTTTATAAAGAACTTCTTCTTTATTATTATTTATAACAGTGCTGACAGGCGTTGCTTTTTGTGCCTGAAGCGAAATGACCATAAGACCTCCAAGCAGGGATAATATCAGTTTTCTCATAATGAAGATTGTATAATGGAAGGTAGTAATTACTCCCATTTCTCCGCCATATTTTTGATAAAGGGTTCTATCTTTATTGAAATTAAAAACAATGCCTGTCTCAGTGAAAGGAAATCTGGTGGATATTATGGCGAGAAGGATATTCTATGCCGAAATTTTAATAGAAAACGGCCGGATTTCATCGCTCACTGAAATTCCGGATGACAATCCTTCCAATACGGACGCTGGATATATTCTTCCCGGCTTCGTTGATTCGCATGTGCATATTGAAAGTTCACTGCTGGTGCCTTCAGAATTTGCGAGATTGGCGGTTGTACATGGA
>JAYWCS010000168.1:0-6343 GCA_043780315.1 Bacteroidota bacterium
TTTTTCAACAGTTCACTCCTTTAAAAAGGTAATTTTGCGTAATCCCAATCCTCCCTATCCGTTGAAGATTTATCTTTTATCGAACATGAATCTTTTTTCATTTAAGTATCGCTATTTTTTCATCATCCTGCTGGCGGTTTATTCGTTCGCCAATACCTTGTATTCAGAGGTGTATACACATTATGATATACAGGCGACCTGGTATCAGATCCTCCTGGTTTTTTTCTTTGTTACCCTGTCTGTGTGGGAAGGAAACCGCGGTTTACAGGTGTTCCTTCTGCGTACCCTGGATCCGGCGCACACGGTCCGTTATCTCGTGATTTCCCTGTTGGCAGGTATGATCTGTTCGGCACTGGTTTCCATTGGGGTGGTCTATGCCTTTGCCGGTATCCTGAAATTAACGGCCTCTCAGATACGGATGCCGCTTCGGTTAATGTTGACCTATGGCACCCGTATCAATCTGTTTTTACATATTCTGAATGCCACGTTTATTTATATGATGCGTTTCCGCGATAAACAACTGGAAACGGAGGAATTGAAAAGAATCAATGCCCATGCCGAGTTGCAGGCGATCAAAAATCAGATTAATCCGCATTTTCTTTTCAACAACCTGAATGTTTTATCGAGTCTCGTCTTACAGGAGAATCCCGATGCCAATAAATTCATTGAAGAATTTTCGAAAGTATACCGAAATGTTTTAAATAGCCAGCAACAGGAACTGATCACGCTCGGATCCGACCTGGAAACGATCCAGCCCTATATCTATTTGCTCAACAAACGTTTTCCGGATAGCATTTCGGTGGATATTCATGTTGCCCATCGCTTTCATTCTTTTTACGTTATCCCCGTGGCGATACAAATGCTGATTGAAAATGCCATCAAACATAATATAGTCTCTGCTTCCCGACCACTCAAAATCGAACTTCATATCATCGAAGGCGACCGGCTGATCGTGACCAATAATTTGCAATTGAAAACAATTCCGGAAATGTCTACTCAAATTGGTTTACAGAATATTTCAAAGCGTTATTTAATTATTACCGGCCGGAATATTGAGATTCTGAAAGATGAAAAACATTTTTCAGTTATATTACCTCTTATTCAACCAGCACATGAAGACTCTGATCATAGAAGATGAAAAGCTGGCCGCCCAGCGACTTCAATTGCTTTTACAGCAATACGACCCCTCGATCGAATTACTCGGTATCCTCGACAGCGTGGAAGCTGCGCTCAACTGGTTTCGAGCCAACGAACCACCCGATTTGATTCTGCTGGACATTCAACTGGCAGACGGTTCCTGTTTTGAAATTTTCCAGCAGGCCCGGATACAAACGCCGGTGATCTTTACGACGGCCTTCGATCAGTATGCTCTCGATGCTTTTAAAGTGATGAGTATTGACTATCTGCTGAAACCGGTTTCTATAGAATCCCTGTCATAATCAATTGATAAACTCAAATTGCTGCAGCGTACCCCGCCGACAGCGGACTATAGCCAGATGGCCGCACTTTTTCATACGCCCGGTAAAGAATACAAGTCGAGATTTATTGGAAAAGTCGGACAAAAACTATTCTTTATTGAATTAAAGAATGTGTTATATTTTAGTGCAGACAATAAAATAGTATACCTTGTTTCTTCCGATGGCTACCGCTATCTGGTGGAACACACCCTGGATCAATTGGAAACAATGCTAAATCCGAAACTATTTTTCCGTGTTAACCGCAGCGCGATTGTTTATGCAAGTGCCATTCAGGAAGTAAAACCTTACCTGAACAGCCGGTTCAAAATTTTAATTAAATCAGGAATCAAAACGGAGGATCTGATCATTAGCCGCGAAAGGGTGGTAGAATTTAAAAAATGGGCAAACAGCTGAAAAAACAATGAAACCGAATTTTTTACTGATGCTCTGCATCTCCCTTTGTGCATTCCATGGGTATGCCCAATCAGATGGAAAGGAAGATGTGGTCTATCTGAAAAATCAAGGAGAAATGCGCGGGAAAATCCTCCTTAAAAATGATTCGCTGGTGAAGATTGAATCCCAGGGAAATATTTTTGTATTTCCGCGTCGTGAAATTGATCACCTGAGCCGCGAAAACCGCTGGCGAAATTTCATGTATAAAACACATGGATTTGCAAATTTTACAGAACTCGGTCCGCTCATTGCCGGCAAAACAACTATTCAGGGAGTTACAACCGCCGCTTTTTCTTTCCAGACCGTCAACGGATATAAGTTTTCGCAATATGCCATGGCCGGGCTGGGCGTCGGCGCCGATCTGTATGCAACACAAACCATCATTCCCGTTTTTGCAAGTTTTCGAGGAGATTTGACAACGAAGACTTCGGTGATTCCCTATTATTTTCTGGATGCCGGTTATGGATTTAATATTACGCAGGATTCCCCGGGAAATACGGGTTTCGGCGGCGGTATTTCGTATGCGGCCGGACTCGGAGTGAAAATTCCTTTCAACCGTACCGCCGGTTTTTTGCTCAGTATGGGATACCGTTACCAGAAAACAAGTTATGAGATCAACGGTGTTCATACCGAAGTGATCTATAACCGGCTCGCCATACGTGCCGGATTTTTTCTTTAATGATCCGTTTTTTCATTACCTGAAATATTTCCGATTTGCATTATAATCATATATTCATTTCATGGAAAAGAAACTTCAGGGTCAGGTTGCTATTGTCACCGGTTCAAGCAGTGGGATAGGAGCCGGGTCGGCCAAAGCACTTACTGCGGCAGGCGCCACGGTGGTAATAAATTACCCGGTGGCCTCCAATCAGCCGATGGCGGAGGCTGTATTAGCGGAGATCATTGCTGCCGGCGGAACGGGTATGACGTGTTTATGCGACGTGAGTAAAGAACCGGACGTTCTGAAAATGTTTGCAGACACCATCAAAGCTTATGGAACGGTGGACATTCTGATCAATAACGCGGGTATACAAAAGGACGCACCTTTTGAAGAAATGACACTCGACCATTGGAATTTAGTGATTGGCATTAATTTAACCGGCCAGTTTCTCTGCGCGCGGGAGGCAATACGCGAATTTTTACGCCGGGGAGTAAATCCGAAAATTTCAAAAGCTGCCGGGAAGATTATTCATATGAGTAGTGTGCATCAAACCATTCCCTGGGCCGGTCATGCGAATTATGCTACTTCCAAGGGCGGGATCAATATGTTGATGAAAACGCTCGCCCAGGAGTTTGCTTCAAAGAAAGTACGTATCAATAGTATTTGTCCGGGCGCTATTCAAACACCAATCAATACCTCCGCATGGAACACACCGGCAGCGCTGGATTCATTGATGACTCTCATCCCTTACAAAAGAATTGGACAACCGGAAGATATCGGCAACGCCGTGGTCTGGTTGTGCAGTGATGACAGTGACTACATCAACGGTCACGCTTTATTTGTGGATGGCGGGATGACTTTATATCCGGGATTCACAGAGAACGGATAACCAAACGATGTCTATGATTTTCGTCTTCCGATTACAAAGACTAATCCTCCCGTAAAACTAAATTGAACAATGTTTCCATATTTCGCATACGCATACTCGGGATAGGGAGACTGGGGAACATATAATGTAGTCCCGTCAGCGGACGCACTACCGACCAGCTGCCCGCCAAGTTTAATAGAAAACACCTTGCTGAGTTTAAATTTTACACCAGCTTTCGCATCATAAGCAAACTTAGTGGCAGAATTAGGAGACTGGGAGCCCTTGTAAATCGCTGCGCCCACACCCACGCCAACGTAGGGTTGTATCCGGGGGTTCCTCAGCACATATTGTTCAGCATTCAGAAGGATATAGTTGAGATTCGTAATGTTATCTCCGGAAGACGGAGTATTGATCGTATTATAAATTACAACCGGGATATTGGTTTGTTGAAACTGGTAAAGTAACTCGAATCCCTGGCCGCGCGCATTGACTGCTTCTACAGAAACGCCCCACATCCAGCTGGCTCCGACATACGCATAGGCGTTACCAAAAGTAGCTCTGTCCTTTAATGTATAACCGCCAAAAGGAGTGACCGCGATGTATTGCGAAAATCCTACCGCACTGATTAAAAGAATTAAAAAAGAAAAAAGAATTTTTTTCATAAATGTTAATTGCCCGCGAAATTCGGGAATTTGACATAAATGAAGTTGTTAAAATTCAGTTATTATGAATTCCGGATGGGATCTACAGTGCAGGGGTAATCAGTATATTTCTAAATTCAATCGGACCATGATCACCCTGCATCATCAGGGGTCCAGGTTCTCCTTCCCGGCTGTTTAACGCACCACCAGTAATGCCGGGAATTTCCTGATTGAAGATGACCGTTTTTCCATTGACGGCCACCGTGACCAGTCTGCCGACCAGCGTAATATCATACGATTGCCATTCCCCGGCGGCTTTGGCCATCATTTCATGGGGTGCTATAAATCCATATACCGCTCCCAGATAATCTATCGCGGGTTCCATTCCTTTGTTGTCCTCAATCTGTATTTCATAACGGCCCCTCAGATAAACACCACTGTTGCTTCCTTTTGGATAACGAAATTCGATATGCAGTTTAAAGTCGTTGAAAGTTTTGTCAGACACGATATTAGAACCAGACGCCGGACTGCGCATCCAGCCAGAATCCACTTTCCATTGATTGGGTCCATCGGCATGCCATCCGTTCAGATTGACGCCGTTAAATAATTTAATTTGCTTTCCCCAGACCGGTTCATTCGTTCTATATAGAGTGGGCGCCCGAACACCAGAGAAAGTAAATTTTTTCCCATCCGGATTTACGATCGTTCCGCTCAGACTGTCACCCTGAAAAGTCGCTTCAAAATGCATGTCGTTCGATGATGTGTCCCATTGGGTCGGAATGGAAAAACTAACCAATCCATCCACGAAATTAATTTTCGAAATCGGACGGGCACTCCCCCCCGCGCCAACAAAACGACCGACCAGCATGCGTACCCCGGAATGATGTACTTCCAGCCAGGCCGGGGAAGGATGGCCGTCATGATACAGTGTCAGATCCCACCGGCCTTCCAGAGGAGATTCAAAATAAGAATGAATATTATTTGCCCGGATAACAGATAGTGAAATGAACAAAAAAATAATCTGAAGCAAGCTGGCGCGGGATATGATTTTCATACGGATACCAAATTTTTTAAATGTAAAGAAAATCTAAGATACATTTAAAACCCTGTTTCAGTATCATGTTCATTCAGAACGCAAACTGGTGACCGGATTTTTCAGAGCCGCTTTGATTGCCTGGTAACTGACCGTGAGCAATGTGATCACCAACGCGCCCAGCCCCGCAGCCAGAAAAATCCAGCCGGAGATCGAAGTCCGATAACTATATTTTTGCAGCCATTGATGCAGAGAATACCAGGCAATCGGAATCGCAATCAGGCAGGAGATGATCACCAGATTCACAAATTCTTTCGATAACATCTTCCATAGATTAAACACGCTGGCTCCCAGTACTTTTCGTACCCCGATTTCTTTAGTACGTTGTTCGGCAACAAAAGATGCGAGCCCAAATAAACCCAGACAAGAAATAAACACCGCGAGGATAGCAAAAAAACTAGCCAGATTACCAATGCGTTTCTCATCTTCAAATTTATGCGCATAGTCATCATCGGTAAACTTATACTCAAAGGGAGCGGCCGGATTATATTTTCTAAACACCCGTTCCACTTGCGCCAGTCCTTCCTGCATGGAGGCGGCCGGTTTTAGCCGGATCGTGATCACACCCGCCCAACCGGGACTCATAAAAAAGAACGTGGGCTTCGCGGGTTCGTAAGGAGATTCCATGACCATATCTTTTATTACACCCACCACATGATGGGGCACCGTATCCCATTTAATTGTTTTGCCCACGACCTCTTTCAGTCCGGTTAATTTAACAGCGGCTTCATTTAAAATCATCGAACTGGAATCGGTTAAAAAGCTACGTGAAAAATCGCGGCCGGCTATGATTTTCCAGTGGATGGTATTTCCGAAATCCTGTGTGACCCCGATGGTGGAAAATAGCGGTAATGAATTGGGATCTTTCCCGTCCCAGCTGAATCCAATGTTGTTTGAATAGATCGCGGTGGTCGGACTGGAAGATTCGGCCATATTTTCGACCTTACCGGTCTCCATTAATTCATTCCGCAAGGCATCATAGTGTCCGAATATATCGGGTGTGTTCATGTTGATGCTGATCAGTCCGGCCCGGTCATACCCAACCGGTCGGTTCTTCGCATATTGAATCTGACGATACACAATGAGAGTGCCAATAATCAGGGCAATCGAAATACTGAACTGAACAACCACCAGTATTTTTCTGGGTAGTGCGGCATAACGCCCAACCCG
>JAYWCS010000169.1:0-6363 GCA_043780315.1 Bacteroidota bacterium
CTGCACCGTTTTCGTTCCTGATTTCTGCTCACCGTTCACTTTGTAAATAAAATCCTTATCATAAAAATTCGAAAATAATTTTTGCGGCGACATGGTGTTGGAAGTCGGGTCAAACTTTGTCATGGTCACTTCATTCGACGACTTATCATAGGTCCAGATCGTTTTACCGTCGCAGAAAATTTCCTGACCGGTAATCAATACTTTGTATTTGCCGCCTTTCATAAACACGGTTCCTTTCTTGGTTCCCTGCGAAGCACCCTGGGCATCCTGAACCTGAAGTGTAAATAGAACCTGAATGGCTTTATATGATTTTATTTTGACAGTTGCCTGATCCAGGATTTGTTTTGCTGCTGCATCATTCTGGGCAGCAGTATTTTGGGAGAAGCTGTTTATGCAAATGGATAGCCCGGCTAAAAAACTAAGAATCACTTTCATATAGAAAATTTGAAAATATCTGCGACAAGATATGTCATTCGCCCTGCAATCATTATGCCACCGCTGTTAAAAATGAGTTGATCCCACTATCCGTTTAGTAGTTGTAAATACGCGGACAGTTCAGCTTCTGTTTTAATAATTACTTCTCGGGCCTTGCTTCCCTGATTGGGTCCTACAACACCGGCTGCTTCGAGCTGGTCCATCAATCTCCCGGCCCGGTTATAACCCAATTTCATTCTTCGCTGTAGCAGCGACGTAGACCCGACCTGATTCTGAACAATGAGGCGGGCAGCTTCTTCAAACAAAGGGTCCCGGTTATTGGAGTCAAACTCCCTCGTTTCCAATTCTTTCTCATCCACATATTCCGGCAATAAAAAGGCCTGAGGGTAGCCTTGTTGTTTCCCGATGAACTCAGCTATTTCCTCCACCTCAGGGGTATCTACAAAGGCACACTGTAAACGCGTAACCTCTCCATTATAAGAAACAAGCATATCCCCTTTTCCGATCAACTGTTCTGCCCCACCGGTATCGAGAATCGTACGCGAATCTATTTTGGAAGATACCTTAAAGGCAATACGGGCCGGAAAATTCGCCTTGATGGTACCGGTAATAATATTGACCGAGGGGCGCTGGGTAGCGATAATTAAATGGATGCCAACGGCACGCGCCAGTTGCGCAAGCCGCGCAATAGGCATTTCAATTTCTTTGCCGGCCGTCATTATCAAATCGGCAAACTCATCTATTACCAGTACGATAAACGGAAGATACTGATGACCTTTTTGCGGATTGAGTTTTCTCTTAATAAACTTGTCGTTGTATTCGCGGATATTCCGGGTACCCGCTTCCTTGAGCAGGTCGTACCGGTTATCCATTTCAATGCATAATGCATTGAGGGTATAAACCACTTTTTTTGTGTCCGTTATAATAGGCTCTTCTTCTCCCGGCAACTTCGCCAGGAAATGTTTTTCAATCACCCGGTATAAACTGAGTTCTACTTTTTTGGGATCCACCAGCACAAGCTTGAGCTGACTGGGATGCTTCTTGTACAACAGGGAAACAAGAATGGCATTTAGCCCCACAGATTTTCCCTGTCCGGTCGCACCAGCCATCAGCAGATGCGGCATCGTAGCAAGATCCACGATAAAGTTTTCATTGTTGATCGTCTTGCCAATAGCAATCGGCAGTCCAAACTGACTGTGTTGAAATTTCTCTGAGGCGAGCAGTGTGCGCATACTCACAATGCTCTTTTTTACATTGGGCACTTCGATACCGATGGTCCCTTTGCCAGGAATCGGCGCGATGATACGTATCCCAAGCGCAGAAAGATTTAAGGCAATATCGTCTTCCAGATTTTTAATCCTGGAAATACGCACCCCCGGTGCCGGAACGATTTCATATAAGGTGACCGTGGGCCCCACGGTAGCGCTGATCTTCTGAATATCTATATCGTAGTTCTTCAGCGTCGTGATGATCTGGTTTTTATTATTTTCCAGTTCTGCCGGGTCCTGTACAATTCGATCGTTCCCATGAGCCTGCAGTAAATCCAGTGGCGGAAATTTATAAGATCTCAGATCCAGTCTCGGCTCATAATCCGGCATGGCATCTGGTTTATTAAAGGGATCTTTTTCTACATCAACAGGAGCGAGCGGTTCCGGAACGGCTTTAATTTCCAGTTCCAGCAAGTCGGCTCCATTTAATATTTTTTTTGGCGTTTTCGTAACCGTACTGACGGGAAAATCTTTTTGTACCGGCTCCTCCTGTATAAATGGCGCATGCGGGTCTGAGTCCGGTACTTTTTCTTTTAAGTCCAGTGGAATCAGTGGTTCCGGTTTTAATTTATTTTTTTTATTCTTTGCCAGCGGCTCTTCAATAAACAACATCGCGCCCGCTTCCGGGTCCGGAACTTCAGTTTCTGCTGCCGCCGACTTATTTCGCGCCGGCATGGCCGGCATTTTAAATTCGGGATTAAACCGCCAGATAAAATAGGCCATCGCAGTGGCAAATAAAACACAGGCCGTACCGATCTTACCTAAAATTCGAACCATCCAGTCGCTCGTCATATCACCAAATGCTCCGCCCCACGGAAAAGAAACATCCCGGCAAACGAAGGCCAGCGTGGTGGATAAATAAACCAGTCCGATCAGTACATACCGGATATTTCGTTTAATGGAAAAAAATTTTTTCGCAAACAACCAGTTGATCCCCGTTATGAAAAAAAAAGTACAGATCAAATAACTAGCGGTTCCGAATCCTTTATAAAAAAAAAGGTGTGAAATATAGGCTCCCAGATTCCCAAGTAAATTCGCCACTTTCAATTCGTGCGAGGGGGCGAGAATGGAAATACCCCGAAATACTTTATCCTGATCTTCGCGCCAGGTAAATAAATAAGACGTAAAAGCGGTAAATAAAAAGACGGCAATCAGTAAGAAAAAGGCTCCGGTAATCTTGTGGGTCCGCTCATCGCGGATCACCTGAGAAACCGTGAGTTTGGCATCCTTTTCTGCTTTTAGGGCGGACGAACCGGCGGATTGATTTTTTTTCGACTTTGAACGCTGAGCCATGGCGACAAAGATAAGAAACCCCTATGCAGTAATAAACAGCCCGAACAAGGAAAAAGTATTTACGAGTTCCGTCCCCTCAGTACCGCAACACTCATACATAGCCAACCTAAAATAAATGCGAGTCCGCCCAGGGGGGTGAGTATACCCAGCACAAGGGGAACCGTCAGAGAAGCGGTCATTAACAGGGATATAACATACAGCGATCCGCTAAACAGCAGGATGCCGGCAATAAAACAAGTTCCCGCGCGGTTCATCCAGCTACCATAAAATCGTTCACTGAGTAAACCGACTGCGAGCAAAGCAAACACATGATAAAACTGGTAGCGCACCGCGGTTTCAAAAACTTCCAGTGCATGAACAGGCATTCGTTGCTTTAACTGATGACTTAACAATGCTCCGGCTAACACGGCTGCGGCACCTGCAATCGAAGCGAAAATTAAAAAAAGTTTATTCATTTGGGAATTCCATTTTACACAAACAAGTTTATCAGAGATTTGAGCTCTACCGTTTCTTCGTGCACCATCCAGTCTGCCTGTTCGTAATACATTTTCCGTTCGCTCAGTTTACGGATGATATAAGCACGTAGCCCGTCTTCCGAAATATTGCGCAACAGGGGCCGGGACATTTTCTCTTTTATCAATCGCTGATTTAACGCCTCCAGTGAGGTGTTTAGCCAAATCACCTTGCCATTTTTTTTCATAAATTTTATATTGTTGAAAAACAGGGCGTCCCCCCTCCTGCCGATAAAACAAAGTTTTCTTCTTTTGCGACCAGGTCTTCCAGGGTTTGCTTTTCTTTATACCGAAAATATTCTTCCCCCTTCACTGTAAAAATTTCCGATATATTCATGCCCTCTTCATGGACGATCACGGCATCTAGATCATAAAAAGGAATTTTCAGATTTTCCGCAATCCGTGTTCCCCAATGTGTTTTGCCTGAACCCATAAATCCAATCAGAAATATACGCATGAAACAGAATAATTATTTTACCATCAAATGTTTGACAGACTTTTTGGCTAACTGTTATCCGGTTTACATAAATGCATTCAACCCGGTAATGTCCATCCCCGTAATCAGCAAATGCACATCATGGGTACCTTCATAGGTGAGTACACTTTCCATGTTCATGAGGTGCCGCATCACAGGATACTCGCCGGTGATGCCCATACCCCCCAGTATCTGCCGGGCCTCACGGGCTATATGCGTGGCGATCTCGCAGCCATTTCTCTTTGCCATGGACACCTGTGCCGGTGTTGCCCGTTTTTCGTTCATCAGCACGCCCAGCCGCCAATTCAATAATTGTGCTTTCGTAATTTCGGTAATCATCTCAGCCAGCTTTTTCTGTTGAAGCTGAAATCCGCCAATTGGCCTCCCAAACTGAACTCTTTCCAGGCTGTAGCGAAGTGCCGTATCATAGCAATCCATGGCCGCTCCCACAGAACCCCAGGCAATGCCAAACCGGGCCTTTGTTAAACAACTCAAGGGTCCTTTTAATCCCCGGATATCGGGAAATAAATTTGCTTTGGGCACTTTAACGTTGTCAAATACCAGTTCACCGGTGGCGGAAGCCCGCAAACTCCATTTTCCGTGAGTGGTGGGCGTTGAAAAGCCTTCCATTCCCTTTTCCACCACCAAACCCCGGATATCTCCCTGTTCGTCTTTGGCCCATACCACGGCCACCTGTGCAAACGGTGCATTACTGATCCACATCTTACTGCCGTTCAATATGACATAGTCGCCTGCATCGCGTATGGTACTCGCCATGCCGCCGGGATTGGACCCATGGTCTGGTTCGGTTAACCCAAAACAACCCAGCCACTGGCCCGACGCGAGCTTGGGAAGCATTATTTTTTTTATCTCTTCTGAACCATAAGCATGAATGGGATACATGACGAGCGAACCCTGCACCGAGGCGGTGGAACGCACTCCGCTGTCTCCTCTTTCCAATTCCTGCATCATTAAACCATAACTGATATAATCCAGCCCACCGCCGCCATATGCTTCGGGAATCGTCGGACCGAAACATCCGAGATCTCCCAGTTGTTGCACGATCTGCACCGGAAACGCGGCCTGCTGGGCATAGTCTTCGATGATCGGACTGATCTCTTTTTTAACGTACGCACGAACCGTTGCTCGTATCATTTTATGTTCCTCTGTCAATAAATCATCCAGCTGGTAATAATCCGGACTTTGGAAAACATCGGTTCTGGCAGCCATAATAATGAAGTTGGAGGCAAAATTACTCAATGACTGTGAGTTAAGTATGCCACAGGTTAAATAATTCAGGACATAGTTTGCCGCCGGTTGCAACATCCCGCCTTTCTTTGTGTACTTATGATATAAGAATCTAAAAGCAACCTGTTGGAGTTAACGGCACAAATAAAACACGATGAGCTGGTGGAACGCTGCAAATGCGGCGACCGGCGGAGTTATAGTGAGTTATATAATAAATATGTGAAAGCAATGTATAATACCAGCCTGCGCATAGTAAATCATACCGGGGATGCAGAAGATGTGGTTCAGGAATCTTTTTGCGATGCGTTCGCCTCGATTGAAAGTTTTGGGTATAAATCAACTTTCGGCGCGTGGCTGAAAAGAATTGTTGTCAACAAATCAATTAATGCCCTCAGAAAAAGAAAATTCGAGATCGTTGATATCGATTCCACCACGGCTCATTATTTACCCGAATACGAAAGCCTGGACGAAGAAGAAATTACTTTTAAAGTCGCAGAGATAAAAAAAGCCGTGAAAGAATTACCGAACGGATACCGGGCGGTAATCAGTCTGCATTTATTTGAAGGGTACGATCAGGAAGAAATCGCCGAAATACTACAGGTTTCACATTCTACCGTTCGAACACAGTATATGCGGGCGAAACAGAAATTGTTATTCATCATAAAACAAGGAGGCTTATCATGAGCAGCCCATTAGAAAAATTCATACAGGAAAATCGGGATCAATTCGATGACGAAATGCCAGATCCCAAACTATGGGATAAAATCCGGCCGGAGAGCGATCCGGAAAAGGCATATCAAAAACCCGTTCGCTTTCTGCCTTTCAAACGATGGCTGACCGTCGCTGCAGCGCTGGTTTGCATCGCCGCGTCGGGATATTTATATTCTATCCTTCATATTAAAAAGGCAGCTGTAGAGGTTGTAAAAACAACCCCGGCAGAGACCCATCCGGTTGAAACGCCGGCAACCCGTCTGGCCGTTGCCGATTCGCCGGCGGTTCAGCATAAAAATGATATTGCCCGGTTGCCAAAGAAAAAGCAGGAACCATTGGTTGACCAAACCCAAACCGCAGACGATAAGGAAATGTATTATTATGCCAAGCTGATTGAGATCAAACAGGAAGAACTCAAAAC
>JAYWCS010000170.1:0-4990 GCA_043780315.1 Bacteroidota bacterium
GTTTCACATTTCCCGTCTGCCTGCAAAGATTTCCCCATAATCATACTGGCAATGACTTTATCATCGGAGCCGAGGCCTTTTTCATTGAGCAGATCGCGCGCGTTGTTGCTCGCCGCGGACCAATGTGCCAGCTCAAACTGGCTCCGGAGTAAGCCGCGCATGGCTTCCATTTTGTTTTCCTGGTTCGTGGCGAAATCTTTGAGTTTGGCATAATATATCTCCGACTTCGCATAGTTCTTCAGGTTGAAGAAATTGATACGGGCGGCCTGCAGCAATGATTTTTCCGCAAATTTATTCGGCGCTTTGTCCGCCACCGCTTCGTATCCCGCCGTTGCCTTTAACCAGTTTTTCTGGTTGAAATACATTTCACTTTTATAGTAATTCGCCTCGAGGGCGTATTTTCCGTTCGGGAAACGTTTTAAATAATCTTCAAACTTTTGCTGGGCGGCAGGAAAATTTCCATTATTAAATTGCACTTCCGCTTCCTGGTAGGCCAGCTGATCTTCCTGTGTGGCGGAAATCTGTATGCCCATACTCTTAGCGAAATTCACATATTCACCCGTTCTTCCCTCTTCGACATAAATCGATTTGGCATTGTCCAGCGCCTCCTGTGCCTCCACCGAATTCGGATAGGTTTTCAGTAATTCATTGTATTTACTGAGTGCCTCGGCATTATTTCCCATATTATAATTCGCCAGGCCAGAACGTAGCAGGGCGCCGGGTTTCAGCGCATCGTGACCAGTGCTGCCGACTACATTTTTCAAATAAGGAATCGATTCCCGGTATTGCTCGTTCGACAAATACGTATTGGCGATCTCCATATTGGCATCGGCCACTAAATCAGCAGAAGGATATTTTCGAATCAGTCCGTTCAATAAACTAATTTTTTCTGCTGACGCATTTACTCCCGCTACCATTGCTTTCTGAAAAGTTGCATAGTCCGAAGCGGGCCAGGAATACTCTAACACTTTATTGTACATCGGGATGGCGGTTTTAAAATCGCGCATCATATAACAGCAGTCCGCACGGCGGATATAAGCATCCTGATCGAGCGGACTGGCATTGATCGTCGGATTTTTCACAACCTGTGAGAAAAAATCGAGGGCCTCTTTATAATTTTCTTTTTTCAGGTAACAGTAACCCAGATCGTATCTGGCATGTGCCGGTGTTGCTTCCCCCTGCGTAACGGGTGATTTCAGATACTCAAAAAAATACGGAATCGCTTCATCCAGGCGATTGGTGCGATAAGCGATTTCGCCTTTCCAGAAATTAATTAAAGGCAGCAAAGAGCTGATATTATTTTCCCTTGAAGCGCGGTCGAGCAGATCGGCTGCATTGCTGAGCATGCCATCGTTGACGAGTTCTGTTGCCCTTCCGTAGAGGATGCGGCCCTTCAGTTGTTTTGCAGCGGAAGAGGGATTGGAGACACTATCCATCAATGCCAGGGCATCCTTATAATTGCTGGTATTGGCGAGTACACTTAATAATAATTCCCTCGCCTCGGGTGCGTCGGTTGATTTCGGATAGTCCTGCAGAAAACTGCGAAACTCCGATAAAGCGATATCGGGATATCCCAGTTCATAGGAGAGTTTCGCATAATGGAACTGTGAAATTTCTTTCTGAACGGGGTAACTGCTATTGGAAGCACAAAACAGAAACGCATTGCGGGCGTTGGCTTTCTCTCCTGTTTTCAAATAGGCGTCACCCAGAAGATACATTGCGTTCTGCGCCAGGGAATCTTCTTTTCCGCCAAGTTGTTTGAACCCCCCGATGGCTTTTTTATAATTCTTCAGCTGATAATAACAGTAAGACAATTCAAAAAGATCCTGTCGTGTAACGGTTTTCGCAGCTGCCACATAAGATTCCAGTAAAGGCAACGCTTTCTGAAAATTCTTTTGTTCGTAATAGCCATGTCCGGCCAGTTGCCGCAACTCCGAGCTATAATATTGATTCCCGCGGTTCAGTTTAGAGTCAGCATAGGCAACTGCTTTTTCTTTCTGATTTTGTGCCAGGTAAATATTAGCAATATAATAAGGAACGATATCAGCATAACGGGGGTCATTTTCCACTACGGCAAATGCGGTTGATGCGTCACTATACTTCTTTTGATAAAAACAGATATAACCGTAGTAATAATTGGCGTCGATATAATGCGGGTCGCGGGGAATCTGACGGATTGCATCGAAGAGTGGTTTGGCCAGATCGAAATGTTGTTTGATAAAATACGCATACCCTTTATGAAATTTCAGTGTGGCGATTTCATCGTTGCTCAGATTCCCGATATCTGCCTTTTCATAAATCTTCAGCGCCTCATCGTAATTACGGTGACGAAATTCGTATTCCGCCAGGTGATAAGCCAGCATATCGGCACGGGCAGCATCATTGCCTCTTTCAATAAAAAATTTAGCCGGACCCACCGCAGTGCTATCATCCTGGTTGAGGGAACAAACCAATGTATAGTAATGAATATTTTCATAGTTGAATGACTGATACAACTGCGGCCGGGAAGCCTGATCCTGCTCGAGTTCTTTAAAAATCGGATAAGCCAGACTATAAAACTGTTTCTGATAGTACTCCTGCGCCTGTTTATAATTGGCCTGGGGATCGGTCAGGAAGAAAGTCTGTTGCGCACCGGCAAAAGAAACAAGCAATAGTAAGCAAGGAAAAATCAAGGATTTCATCCGGAAATTATTAATCACGCGCCCAAGTTTCTGATTAATTTACACTACTACCAAAGATTGTTCCAAACAGCTTGTGGATAACTGAAATGATTAACATTTCTTTAGATCCGGTTTAAGAAAATCAAAGCCTTACTTTTGAATCAAATGTATTCTAATGAGAAAATTATTGTCAACCGGCTATTCCGATAATGCCTTCAATTTTGCATTATTGGTACAACGGGTGGCGACCGGACTGCTATTGCTGATTGGGCACGGACTCCCTAAAATTTCGAACTTCAGGTCGCTTTCCACCGGTTTTTACGACCCTTTTCGTATCGGTCACCGCAATTCCCTGCTGTTGGCGATTCTGGCAGAACTTTTTTGCTCTATGTTTCTCGTACTGGGGTTGTTTACGCGTTTTGCTGCATTTATCATTGTTGTCAATTTATCGGTCGCCGTTTTTTTATATCGCCATGATCAGCCCCTGAAAAATTTTGAACTCGGGGCCGTTTTCCTGACCAGCGTTTTTACAATTATGATTGTTGGTCCGGGCCGGGTGAGTGTGGATGGCATGATGGGCAAATAGGGTCAGCGTCACGACCAACAAAAAAAATTAAAGACACATGTTCATTACCGACACCCATATCCGCGTGCGATACGCAGAAACCGATCAGATGAATGTGGTTTACTACGGGAACTATGCGCAATATTTTGAGGTGGCCCGCGCCGAATCGATCCGGAATCTGGGTTTTACTTATAAAGAAATGGAAGCAGCCGGCGTGATGATGCCGGTGGTTGAAATGCAGACGAAATATTTACGTCCGGCGCATTACGACGACCTGCTCACGATTAAAACCATCTTGCGCGAACTGCCTTCCGACCACCGGATTGTCTTTGAACATGAAGTATATAATCAGGAAAAGAAATTACTGACGCTGGGAAAAGTTATTCTCTATTTTGTAAAAATGGGTAGTTTCGAAAAAACGAATATGCCCGAAGGCTTCCGTCAGGTATTATCTGTTTTTTTTACTGAAAAGGACTGAAGAATTTACAACGAATCCACTCAATTATTTGTACTAGCGTCATGCATAATGCTTCCATCATAACCATTGGAGATGAATTACTGATCGGTCAGGTGATCGATACCAACAGCGCCTGGATGGCGCAGGAACTGAATAAAGCCGGATTTTGGGTGAAACGCCGGGTGGCCATTGGCGATGGACGCGAAGAAATTTTAAAAGCGCTGGAGGAAGAATCGGCCGGCGCCGATATGATTTTGATCACGGGCGGACTCGGGCCGACGGCAGACGATATCACGAAGCCAGTACTCTGCGAATATTTCAAAACCGAACTGGTCGTGAACGAAGGCGCGCTTCAAAATGTAAAACATATATTTGAAAAGGTCTTGAATCGCCCGATGATTGAACGCAATTTAAAACAGGCCGAAGTTCCAGCCTCCTGCATCGTGATTCAAAATACGCGCGGAACGGCACCCGGCATGTTATTCGATCAAAATGGAAAAATATTTGTCTCGATGCCAGGTGTCCCTTTTGAGATGAAAGGCATGATGACCGACGAAGTAATTCCTTACCTGCGGGATCGTTTTGGAGGAGATTATATTTCCCACCGCACCTTACTCACTGCCGGGGTGGGTGAATCTTTTCTGGCCGATCATATCGAAGCATTTGAAACGGCTCTGCCGCCGGCTATCAAACTCGCCTACCTGCCGAATTATGGCATGGTACGACTGCGACTCACGGCCAGTGGATCACAAAAAGAAAGGATAGAATCTATTCTCGAAGAAACATTCAGCGATTTGAAAATAAGGGTGCGCGAGTGGATGGTAACTGATGAGGACATCCCGCTCCAGCAGGTAGTGGGTAATTTATTAAAGAGTCGAAATCAAACCGTGTCGGGTGCCGAAAGTTGCACGGGTGGTTACCTCTCACACCTGATCACCAGCATTCCCGGATCCAGTGCCTATTTCCGGGGGACGTTAGTGGCTTATGATAATGCGGTCAAAATAAAAACGCTGGGCGTTGATCGGGAGGTCATCGACACCGTCGGCGCCGTTAGTGAAGAGACTGTGCGGGCAATGGTAGCCGGCGCGCTGAGGGTTTTCGGGACAGACTTTGCCATGGCCACTTCCGGCATTCTGGGACCCGGTGGCGGATCCGAAACGAAACCGGTAGGAACAGTGTGGATCGCCGTCGGAAATGCCCGGCAGGTGGAGACACAAAAGTTATGGCTTCGTTTTGACAGACAAAGAAATACAGATCTCACAGCTATAAATGTGCTCAACTTGTTAAGAAGATTTATTTTGTCCCAAC
>JAYWCS010000171.1:0-6067 GCA_043780315.1 Bacteroidota bacterium
GGATCCCCTGGGTCGTAAACCCCAGTTTCCCTTCCTTCAGCAGATGAACGGCATCACAAGCGCCGAACTATTTGTCCAGTCCATCAATGATCCTGCTAAGCAAGCCTTGTATACGCGCGAGTTTCAGGCTTTTGATTTGCTGTTGCGAAATGCAGGTTTCTGGCATGGGTATAAAGACCTGAATGTTAAAAATGTAAAGAATGTATTCATTACTCCCGGCACCATTGGCAATCTCGGTTTCTATGACAAGCAAAAGGACTTAATCAATTATGAATACGTCACCGTCAACCCGGCGGGCGAATTACCACAAGGCGTTGCCGCATGGAAACTAACCAATGCATCGGGTTGCTTTTTATATATTCTTCATACCTGCGGCAACGCCTGGTATCCAAACGATTTTGCATCCGCAGATAATAGTACGCACCAACCCGATGATGCGGACGGCAGCCACGGCGCCAAAGGACAACCCGGTGTGAGAGTCGAACCTGGTGTGAATCGGAATAATAGCAATAACGGTAATTGCTGTAACACCCTGGTGATTAAAACCAGCCTGACTCCTGCCCCGCAAAAATCAGACTCCCTGATCAGGCCGGTGGACTTGCGGATGAATTATTACCAGGCTAAAATTGTTTCTTCCAGAAAAAAAGGTCATCGATATGACACCTCCTACGCATTGATTCAAACAAAAGACACCCTAGTATATTTTAAGGACCGGCTCATCGTGCCTTCCACGCTGGACTCTTCGGTTAAATTAAAAATATTTAGTTTTTGCAAAGACAGTATGGCCACTATGAAAATTGCCTTGGCCGCTGATAGTGCCAATCAGACGGATCATACGATGGCACTGCGTGTTGTGATGGCGGATACTTCTTTCGAAAAAAAGATATCAAAAGTGGAGCCGAAGGACTGCGACAACAAATGGGAAATTTCTGTTGAAGCGGGCAAGTCGTTCAATAGTATACCACGCCTGAATGATCCTACCCAGCATACACAAACCAACGGATCGAAAACCACGGCCACCCTTGAAATATCCCGGATCATGGCCCCCTGGTTTCAACTGGGTCTGTCTGCTTCTTATGTGATTCTCTCCTACCAGGATGATATTAATTATCCCGGAAACATAGCCGGTTCATATAACACAGTCTATCTCGGTAAGCCGATTATTCCGGTCCAGCTATTTGGAAAATTTAATTTCGGAAAACCGGTCGGATGGGAAACAAGCCTGTCCCTGTCACTTGGATATTCAATACCAACCAATGGTAAAATTGAAGACAATGGCACGACCCTGTCAACTAAACCCAATCTCAAGGGAGATTTTACAGCCGGTTTAAAATTTGGCGTGGCCTATTTCTTCTCCTGTCATATTGGATTGGGGGCTTCCTTCACCGGACAGTATTTCAACAATAAAAGCGACTTAACGAACTACAGTTTATATGCACTGCCTGTTCAGGGTGGAATCCATTTCCGTTTTTAAAATAAGCGGTTGCCCGATGGCGACAAAGCGTGTCGGGCGATAGCGACACATACCGGCTCCTACACCGCTCATTCCGACCGAAGGCTCTTGATTGGATTGGCCAATGCGGCTTTCAACGCATGGAAACCAACTGTGGCCAGGGCAATCAGCAGTGCCAGCAACCCCGCGGCGGCAAAAAACCACCATTTGAATTCGATTCGGTAAGCAAAATCCTGCAGCCAGTGATGCATCAGATAATACGCCAGCGGCCACGCAATCAAATTGGCTATTAAAACGAGTTTCAGAAAGTCCTTCGATATTAAGCCGACGATGCCCTGCACCGTGGCGCCCAATACTTTTCGGATACCAATTTCACGCGTTCTTTGTTCGGCAGTGAAAATCGCCAGTCCGAACAAGCCCATGCAGGCTACGAAGATGGTGAGGCCCGCAAATACTGCCAGGGTGAGTCCTGTTTTTTCTTCCGATTGATACACTTTCCGGTACATGTCATCCATCAGGGCATAGTCAAAGGGCATCTCTGTGGTAAGGGTCGTCCAGTTTTTTTTCATAACGGCCAGCAGCCCCGCAATGTCTTTGGTTTTTGATTTAACAATAAAATATCTTCCGTCATGATTTAACAACATCACCAGGGGTGAGATGCGTTCATGCAATGACTTGAAATTAAAATCCTGCACGATACCGATCACATGATAAGTTTTGGATACGCCACTATTGTCATTGTGGATCAGGGTATGTCCCAGGGCCTGTTCGTTCCATCCGAACGCACGGGCTGCGGTTTCATTAATAATGATAGCAGCCGTATCGGTTCCGAACGTGGTTGAAAAGTTACGGCCTGCCGAAAGTTGCATATTAAAAGAAGGGATATATTGTTCATCCACGTAATAAGCCAGCGTCTTTATCATGTCTGTCGGATGACTGTCAGGAAAAAGAAAACAGTTATTGGAATTCGAAGAACCGGCTGGTAGAAACATCGAAATACTAACTGATGATACGCGCGGATCCCGGGAGATTTCATTTCTAAAGGTCTCCACATTATTTCCCAGATGCCAGGACTCCGGCAAAATGATCATCTGATCCTTGCTGTATCCCAATTTTTTTCCCTGTATAAATTGTAGTTGTTTATATACCACCATGGTACCAATCATGAGGCCGATAGAAATGAAAAACTGGAACACAACCAATCCACTGCGTAAAAGAGACTTTTTATTTCCGGTTGAAAGGGTTCCTTTCAACACATTGACCGGTTTAAAAGCAGAAAGAAAAAACGCTGGATAAATACCAGCCAGCACGGCAACCAGTAAGGTCAATAATGCGACACTGCTGAGTAGGAAAGAAGTGGAAAGAATGTGCAGCGACAAATCTTTACCGGATAATTGATTAAAAAACGGAAGCGAAAATTTTACGAGAACAAGAGCTAATATAACCGCAATCAGGGTCAATAAAAATGATTCCGCCATGAATTGCCAAACGAGTTGTGCCCGCAGCGAACCGAGCACTTTGCGGATACCCACTTCGCGGGAACGCTGACCCGCGCCGGCCGTTGACAGATTCATAAAGTTGATACATGCAATCAGCAACATGAAAAGCGCGATGGCACTAAAAATATATACCTGCTGAATATCGCCCGTGGGTTCAAAATCATATAAGAGATCAGAATGCAAATGTATTTGGGTGATCGGCTGCAGGAATAATCCAATATCGTTTCCCTTTTTTCGATAGTCCGTCAAACTCATGCCCATGGCTTTCAGGAACTGGGGACCCATATATTTATCAACAACCTGCGGTAATTTTTTTTGCAGGTTCATGTAATTATAGCCTTCCGGCAATAAGAGATAGGTATAGAAATTTGAAGTCATCCATGAATCCTCTCTGGATTCTTTCAAACCGGACATTGACGCCAGCAGATCAAAATGAAAATGTGCATTGGGCGGAATGTTTTCCATAACGCCTGTTATTTTGTAGGCCGTTTCCTGATCCTTGAATTTCAAAAGTTTGCCCAGCGGATCGTTGTTTGCAAAATATTTTGCTGCCATTTTCCGGGAGATCACGATACTGTTGGCATTTTGAAGGGCCGTATGCGCATCCCCGGAAATAAGGGGCATCGTAAAAATCCGGAAGAAATTGGAATCTACAAACGCAAAGCTTTCTTCAGTAGAGGTCTTGTCACCGGTCATCAGTTTTTGCATGCCGTAACTCCGGATCCGGGTTGCCTCCAATACTTCGGGATAATCGTTTTTAATGGTTTTCGCGGTGGGCGGCATCACAGAAGCTTCCCGCATTTTTTCGCCCTGAACGGTACCGCGAAAAACGACCCGTACAATCTGATCCGCCTTTTTATTAAAACGGTCATAACTCAATTCATTGATCACAAAAAGCAGGATCAGTAAACAGGTTCCGATACCGATGGCTAAACCGGATATATTAATTAAAGAAAAAATTTTATTTCTTGCGAGGGTTCGGAGGGCAATCTTTAAATAGTTTTTGAACATACCGGATGTTTTGCGTTAACAACGCTGTGCCAAAAAAGTGCCAGTTTACAAACAGTCTGTAAACCAGTGGATTATTACAAATATAGGATCTTAGCTGTACGTTTTTGATATACTAGCTGGTCGGTTCTGCGTATTAAAGAATAGCACGCAGGGATGCCCGGCCGGTATGAATGGTGTGCCCTTCGCCCGGCTTACGACCTTCATATTGGATGTTGAGTTCGAGAAAGCTGCCCAGTTTTTTCGTCAGGTCGAGACCCCAGAGATAGTTTTTTCCAGGTAGAAGTCCATCGAGCATAATATAACTGACCGTTGTATTGGCGTCTCCGGTATAGTGAATATCCGTGTAGGTAAATCGCGCCTGGAGCGACGTGCTGGTTACCAGATTGTATTTTACATTCGTGTTCACCGAACTGGCGTAGGAAGATTCGCCTCCATAAGCCGGATCATTTTTCTGCGGATTATAGAGATATCCGAGCGTTACACGAAGATTGGCCCGGCGCGTATAACTAATGTCGGGGGAAACCGAGTAGGTGGAAACATTATAATTACTATTGTCGAAATTCTTATTATTCGAAAATGAATAATTATTTCCGTCCTTCAAAATACCATTGAATAAAAAGGCCTTACTAATATTCCAGCGTGTACGTAAATTCCACTCGCGTATCGTTTGCGTCTGATAACCATAAGTCAGTAAATATTTTGTCGTGTTACGGTTATTACTTAAATCAAATCCCCATTTCTGATTGAGTTTGTTATAAGAAAACGAATTGACCAGCACAACCGAACGGGTGATGAGGGAGGTATCATTTAATGGCGCTTTGAAAGGATTTAACTGCATAAAACCAGCGGCCTGTTCTTTTTGATTTAACTGCAGGGAGGATTGCAAAAACATATTCGATAAAAACTTTTTAAATCCGGTTGCTTTATTTCCGAGTAACAAACGCGGATTGATAGCAAAGCTATAATTGAATGTGTTATAGTTTGCTTTGATGAAATCGTTGGTAGGTGTATAGATCCGTATAAATTTTGCCTGGTCAGGGTACTGGGCAACAACGAATTCATTGAGCTGCTGAATGCCGTCATTATTTAAATCAATCCACGCATACTGACCGGTGCCGGCGGGAACGGCGATATAGGAATAATTTTTTTTCTGTTCCTGGCCCGAGCCCACTTCATACAAAATATTTCCGGAAACCATTCCCTTCCATTCATGCATAGAATATTCTGCGCGGGCCAGCAGACTTTTATCTGCTGCCTGTGTACTCACGCTGGAATCGACTACCTGCAGACTACGATACGTAGCATTGAGTCGCACTTGTTCGTTTTTGTTTTTTGTTAAATCAGTAAACACATTTACGTTCTGGCTACGGTTTGCAATCATCAGATTCTTTCCATACGGATAGGCATCCTGCCGGTAAAAATAAGAGGCGCCCCATTTATTGGGTTTACCAGCAGGTGATTTCAGATAAGCTTGCAGGATGGTGAAAGAATAACTGTCGGCTGAGACAGAATCGGTGATTTTATTTCTTTGTTCATTATGTTCCGTGGAGAAATTCACACCTGCCAAATAATTCCCGAATTTTTTCAGGGTTTTTGAAATATCAATCGTCGGTCGTAGAAAATATCCATTGTTTATGGATCCGCGGTCGGTAGTCAGGCTCACCTGATCATTGAAATGCCAGCCGTTGACATCGAGGGTATGGGCGATGAGATTTCTGATACCGGCAAAACTGCTACCGCGATTATATCCGGCGAGTTCATAACGGACCGTATTTTTCTTTGTATCGGTGAGTTGAAAATTTGCCACATAAAAAGTTTCATTGGCTTTGACTACCGTTAAAGGCAGACCCCAATCCCTTAAAAATTCTACCGACCGGATGGGTTCCAGTGGCGAGAAGCGGTAATCGTTGTATTCATAGGACAGAAATGAAGCTATTTCCCAGCCGGGCAAAGCGCCGGTGAGCCGGTGCAGGTTTTTGAATGTCAGTTTCGTTGCACTCCCTACATCATTGCCTTTGTCTTTGGTGGAGAGCGTATTGATATCATATCGGCTACGCGCAACATCCGCAGTAACGGAAGTCTCTTTGGAAACTTTATAGTCGGC
>JAYWCS010000172.1:0-5279 GCA_043780315.1 Bacteroidota bacterium
TATTATTTCAAACAGTTACCTGTTGCTAAAGTCAATCTTCGTTTCGAGAAAAAAGGTTATCAACAATTTAGATATGACGAAGTAATTGAGATCACAGAAAAGAAGACGGTAAAAGTAAATGTTGAATTTCTTCCAGACAACGCATCGGAAATATCTCCCGATGATTCTGAATATCCTTTACTGCGCATTCTCGGAATGAAATAAAGAACTCACCCCAATCTTCCACACTCCCTCTCTTTCCTTCCACACTTCCACACTTCCATACTTCCATACTTCCACACTTCCACACTTGCACACTTGCATTTCTAACTTTCCCCCAAATCAATCTCTGTATTATCTCCAATATTTAAACTGCGGCTCTCGCCTTTTACTTCTGTATCACTTCCGATCAGAGAATGCGTTAGCACAATATCGTATAGGTTAGCAAAAGAGCCGATGATAGAATCTTTCAGAATCGAATAATTGATCTGCGTTTTTTCTCCGATCGCCACATTGGGACCTATAATAGAATTTTTAATCGTACAGCCAACGGCAATATTCACCGGATGAATGACGATCGTATTTTCCATAACATGATCAGGAAAAATATTAGAGCCGAATTTTTTCAGCAGTTTAGCATTGGATTCCAGCAGGGTTTCTTTCTTACCACAATCAAACCAGTTCTGCACTTTGAAGGATTCAAATTTCACTCCATTCTGAATCATACATTCAATGGCATCGGTCAGATTGTATTCACCGTAACTGGTGAGTTTATTTTTGATATTATTTTCAAGACAGGAAAACAAGGCTTCAGTTTCGCGGATCCGGTAAATGCCTACCAGCGCCATATTCGATTTAGGTATCTGCGGCTTCTCTACGACGCGACTAATAAATCCATCTTCTTCAATTTCTGCGACGCCGAAATCCCGTGGATCATCCACGCGTTTGACGCCCAGCGTAGAGACCTGCTTTTCCAGAACCTGCCGGATATCATACTCACAAATGGTATCTCCAAGAACGATAAAGATCTCATCCTGCTGAACGAGATCTTTAGTGAGTAAAATGGCCTGCCCGATTCCATGTCTTTCCGTTTGAAAAACAAAACGGGTATTCAGCTGCGGATATTTATCCTGTACATAATCCTGAATTTTTGTACCGAGATACCCGACAATAAATATAAATTCATTGATACCCCCTTCCATCAGCTGATCGACGATGATACTTAAAATGGTTTTACCCGCCAGCGGAATCAGCGCTTTGGGTTGGGTATAGGTGTGGGGTCTTAATTTAGTACCTGCTCCTGCTACGGGAATAATTGCTTTCATAATCAGTATGCCATCAAACTAAAACAAAACTTTTGTGCTTGTATCGCTATGACGGCGGATTCAATGAGGACGAAGTTCCTGAAAAACAGGCAAACGAACGAAAATTCTATTTAATATCATAAAGCAAAAGTTTACAATTAATCTCATTAAATATTTCATCAAATCAACGCCTCTTGAACCTTTTATTCATAGTTGGCCTATTTTTGCAGTATGGAAAGAGATCAGCTCGTTTTCGACCTTATTCAGAAAGAACTTGAACGTCAAAGGCATGGTATTGAACTAATTGCCTCAGAAAATTTCACCTCTGTGCAGATTATGCAGGCGATGGGAAATGTAATGACCAATAAATACGCCGAAGGTTATCCCGGCCGCCGTTACTACGGCGGTTGCGAGATTGTGGATCAGACCGAACAACTGGCGATCGACCGGCTCAAAAAAATATTTGACTGTGCCTACGGCAATGTGCAACCCCATAGTGGTGCCCAGGCCAATGCCGCCGTTTTACTGGCTATTCTACAGCCCGGCGATAAAATTCTGGGTCTCGACCTCAGTATGGGCGGTCATCTGACCCATGGATCTGCAGTGAATTTTTCCGGCAAACTGTATCAGCCCCATTTCTATGGCGTGAAGAAAGAAGACGGTCGCATTGACTACGAAAGTATGGAACGCGTTGCCCTGCAGGAAAAACCGAAATTGATTATCTGCGGTGCCTCTGCCTATAGTCGTGATTGGGATTATCCCCGGATCAGACAGATCGCGGATAAAGTAGGCGCGCTCGTGTTGTGCGATATGGCGCATCCCGCCGGACTGATCGCTAAACAATTATTGAGTTCCCCGTTCGACCATTGCCATTTCGTAACTTCTACCACGCATAAAACATTACGCGGTCCGCGGGGCGGAATTATTTTGATGAAAACAGATTTTGATAACCCATTTGGGTTGAAAGATACCAAGGGAAATATTCGTCCGATGAGCAACCTGCTTGATATGGCCGTTTTTCCTGGCATCCAGGGAGGACCGCTCGAAAACGTGATTGCTGCCAAAGCCATTTCTTTTGGAGAAATTCTCTCGGATGAATTCACCGTTTACGCAAAACAGATTATTGTAAACGCGCAGGCCATGAGTGCCTGCTTCACAAAGAAAGGATACGATATTGTTTCCGGCGGAACCGATAACCATTTATTATTGATCGACCTGCGGAATAAAAATATCAGCGGAAAGAAAGCAGAGATAGCACTCGGCAAGGCAGAGATTACAGTAAATAAAAACATGGTTCCATTCGATGATAAATCTGCCTTCGTTACATCCGGTATACGGGTGGGTGTACCTGCAATCACAACCCGCGGCATGAAGGCAGAACATATGAGTAGCATCGTAGACTTTATCGATGAAGCAATCATCAACGCGGAGAATGATCAGGTACTGCATGATATCCAAAAAAACATCAATACCTACATGAAGGCATTTCCGTTATATCCTGAATGGCCGTGATCGGATAAATAGGGCTGACAGTGGATATAATCCTAAAGGCCGTTGAGCGCTAAAAAATATTATCACACTTAATCATAAAATTATGCTGCAAAGAATGCAAACGCTCTGGCTTCTGCTCGCCGTACTCTGTGCGTTTCTGACTTTTCGGCTTTCTTTTTACAGTGGAAATATCATGACCGAGGGGCAACCCAGCAGTTTCAAATATTTGAATGGCAGGTTTTACATATGGATTCTGATCGTCACCGTTGTATTGGCCTGTTTAGCAGTAGTTGATATTTTTCTTTACAAAAACAGAAAACTGCAGGGACGGATCGCGATCCTGGGTGTTATCTTATCCTTGCTCAATATTTTTCTCTATTTAAAACAAACGAGTAAATTCATTGAAGGCAATTACGATCTTACGGCGGTGCTGGCATTCGCCCTCCCGATTTTCTTTTTCATGGCCGCCCGCGGTATTTATAAAGATGAAAATCTGGTTAAGAGTCTGAACAGATTGCGATAAAAACCGGCTATTCGTTATAGCCATTATTTGATATTGCCATAATTGGTTTCAGAGTAAGCGATGAGCTTAGACTGATCGTTTTTTTAGGGGTAACCCTATGTTCCGGGACTGCACCCGTTGTTTCAAAGCAGAACGTCTTCTGTATCGCAGGCGGACATTATTACTTATTTTTTTCCATCACATTAATGATTATCCGTTTATTATACAACTGGCATTGAGTTACTTGAATGATGGCATGTTTAGAAATTATTTCATTACCGCGTTTAGAAATCTCCGCAGAAATAAATTATTCTTGCTAATTAATATTCTCGGATTGTCCATAGGTATCATCGCGTCCCTGCTCATTTTTCTGATTGTCTATTTTGAGTTGAGCTATGACAAAGAGTCAGAACAGATTGAATTTAAACATCAGAAAAACATTATTCTCCCGAAGCCGTCGTATTTCCATTTGTTTCCTCACAAATGGATAAAAGGGTCTGCATAAACATCCCTTAAAAATGCATTCACAGTTGTACTGACACAAAGCCGTGTCCATCAATATTTTCCTTCCCTTCCGCAGAATGATATTATAGGAAAAGAACTGACTTATAACGACGAATTCCGGATGACGGTTTCCGGTATTGTAGATGATCTGAATTAACCCAGTTCGTGGCACGGTAAGAATCTTCTCATTGCCGGTGTGATGAAAACTTTTTATTTTCAGTCTATCCATTCTCCGATCGGCCCGGTAGCTTTTGCCGGCGGCAGCGGATCCATATTCCCTGAAATATTAAAACCCAAAGGCGAGGATAGCAAAGTTTGGCAGAATGCCATCGCAAAAATGCACAAAGCATTTAACCGAGTCTATCCGAAAGAAGATTTTAGTTACGCCTTTGCGGACGATCGCCTCGCCAGATTATACGAAGACGATCAAAACATTTCCCAGCTTCTTTTATGAGCATCTTATAAATGGCTGGGAGGCTTTGCTTACCAGACAAGCATCCGCTGGTGGATATTTTTTTTCAGTACAGTTTTAATGTTGTTATTCGCACTGATTACTTTCGGCTTTCAAACTTTGCGTGCAGCGCGCGCAAACCCTGTAAAAAGTCTGAGGACGGAATGAAGAATTTTATTTTTCAAACTTGTCTCAAAGGTATTTTCCTGTAAAACTCGCTTTAACTTTTTTCAATCCGGCTGGAACGCCCTCGTACACTAGATTTCCACCGGCATCCCCTGCCTCGGGACCTAAATCTATTACCCAGTCCGCCGAATGAATTACATCGGTATTATGTTCCACCACCAATACTGAATGACCCTGCTCAATCAATGCATTGAAAGAAGTCAGCAGTTTTTTGATATCATGAAAATGCAGTCCGGTCGTCGGCTCATCGAAAATAAAAAGAATCTGCCCCAGGCTCTTGCCTTTGCCCAGAAACGAAGCCAGCTTCACACGTTGCGCTTCGCCGCCCGATAAGGTATCCGAAGACTGGCCGAGTTTAACATAACCCAGTCCCACATTACTCAGGGGTTTTACTTTCTGCAGAATATCTTTTTCATCCTTAAAAAATTCCAGCGCATCATCCACACTCAGTTGCAGGACATCATGGATATTTTTATTCTTGTAGTAGACCTCCAGCACTTCTTCTTTGAAACGTTTACCAGCACACACTTCGCAGGTGAGATGTACATCGGCGAGAAATTGCATTTCCACCACCTGTTCCCCTTCACCCTTGCAGGTATCGCAACGGCCGCCGTCTACATTAAAAGAAAAATGTTTGGGTTGAAACCCCCGCAACTTGCTCAGCGGTTGATTCGAATAGAGTTCACGGATTTCATCATATGCTTTTACATAGGTCACCGGATTGCTGCGGGACGATTTACCAATCGGATTCTGATCCACCATTTCAATCTGGCTGATGGAATCGATGTCGCCGGTGATTGATAAATGCATGCCCACTTTATCAGCAAACTCGCCTTTGAGTTTTTGAAGTCCGGGATAAAGA
>JAYWCS010000173.1:0-4208 GCA_043780315.1 Bacteroidota bacterium
GCGCGATTCTTCATGCTGCCGGATTGGATTTTAAGCACGTATTGAAATCCACCATTTTCCTGACCGACATGGCATTGTTCAGTTCGGTGAATGAAGTATATGGCAAATATTTCAGCGGCGAATTTCCTGCGCGTGAAACCGTTGCAGTGAAAGGACTTCCGAAAAATGTTAATGTGGAGATCAGTATGATTGCTGTCAATGCGTAGTTCTTGAAAAGAATCGTTCTTGAAAAGCATCGTTTCTGAAAAAATGTACGCTTTGTGCCTGAAAAAATGTACGCTTTGTGCCTGAAAAAATGTGCGCTTTGTGCCTGGAAAAATGTGCGCTTTGTGTCTGGAAAAAATGTACGCTTTGTGTCTGGAAAAAATGTGCGCTTTGTGTCTGGAAAAAATGTACGCTTTGTGCCTGGAAAAAATGTGCGCTTTGTACCTGGAAAAAATATACGCTTTGTACCTGGAAAAAATGTACGCTTTGTGCCTGAAAAAATGTGCGCTTCCTATTTCTGAGCGGGCATAATTAAATCCCTCACTTTCACGAATGCCGCAATACAGCGATCCAGCTGTTCTCTGGTGTGCGCCGCACTCAGCTGCACCCGTATCCGGGCAAGCCCTTTGGGGACAACCGGAAAGAAAAATCCGATCACATAAATTCCTTCATCCAACAACTTCGCTGCAAATTCCTGCGCCAGCACGGCATCATAGAGCATGATGGGCACGATCGGATGTTCGCCGGTTTTGATATCAAACCCCGCAGCCGACATCTGTTTTCTGAAATATTTTGTATTCTGTTCTAACTGATCGCGCAGACTGGTATCATTTTTTAGCATATCCAGTATGGCCAGAGATGCACCAGTGATAGAAGGCGCCAGGCTGTTTGAAAATAGATACGGGCGGCTTCGTTGCCGCAACATTTCGATGATCTCTTTTTTCCCGCTGGTGAAACCGCCATTGGCACCCCCGAGTGCCTTACCGAGGGTTCCGGTAATAATATCAATGCGTCCCATCACGTTGCGATATTCGTGCGTACCGCGGCCAGTCCTGCCCAGAAATCCGGTTGAATGGGATTCATCGGTCATCACAATGGCGCCATATTGATCGGCGAGCGCGCAGATTTTATCCAGTTGCGCAATCGTGCCATCCATGCTGAAGGAACCGTCGGTGACGATGATCCGGTCTCGGCAGTCAACCGACGCTTTTAATTGTTCTTCCAGATCCGCCATGTCGTTGTGTTTATAACGCATTCGACGGGCCTTGCACAATCGAACGCCATCGATAATGGAAGCATGGTTGAGTTCATCCGAAATGATCGCATCGGCTTCTCCAAACAACGGTTCGAATAACCCACCATTGGCGTCAAAAGCGGCCACATATAATATAGTGTCCTCGGTTCCGAGAAATGCGGAGAGTTTTTGCTCCAGTTCTTTATGGATATCCTGGGTGCCGCAGATGAAGCGAACGCTACTGAGTCCATATCCGCGTTCGTCCAGTATTTTATGGGCCGCTTCTATTACCCCAGGATGTGCCGAGAGCCCCAGGTAATTATTGGCGCAAAAATTTAGTACGGTGTGGCCATTCACCACGATTTCCGCACCCTGCGGACTGGCGATAATGCGCTCTTTCTTGAATAATCCGGCCACCCGGATCTCCTCCAGTTGTTCCGCTACCCGTTTCACAAAAGGCTGATGCATAAAAATATATTTTACCGGGATAAAGGTAAGGATTGTAACTTTTTGGAGCGTCAACCGTATTACAAATGACGAAAACAACCGGTAACGGCTTATGACGGCAGAGGACTATAATAACTGTGTGCATTTATATACAGATGGGTTGTACCGGTTCATGCTCAAATCTACCCGGCAGGTGGAAGATGCGCGTGACCTGGTGCAGACCTCTTTCGAAAAATTGTGGGAGCATCGCGCAGAAGTGAATGTATTAAAATGTAAATCCTATCTGTTCACGATCGCCTATCACAAAATGATCGATCAGAACCGGAAAAACAAGCGAATGGAATTCAGGGAAACACTGCCGGATTATCTGGAAGCGGCGCCCCGGAATAACCCGCGACTGAAAGAAGTTTTAGAAAAGGCGTTGAACCGTCTGAATGAAAAACAACGATCGCTGGTGCTGCTAAAGGATTATGAAGGATATTCTTATGAAGAGATTGCAGAGATCACCGGTTTAAATGAAGCGCAGGTTAAAGTGACCCTTCACCGCGCCCGTTTACAACTCAAAGAATGGCTCGTGAGCGTAGAAAATGTACTTTAATGTTTTAAGTTATGGGTATCAACCGGAACAATTACGAAACGCATTTCCTGCTCTATCTGGATCGGGAACTGTTGCCGGCAAACCAGCTGGCAGTGGAAAAATTTCTGCTTGAAAATGCAGATCTGCAAAAAGAAATGGATCTGCTGAAACAGACGCTGTTTGTTCCGCAGGAGATTTTATTTGAAAATAAATCATCCCTTCTTCGTACAGAAGAAAAACGCAAAGTCGTTCCCCTGTATTGGATGCGCATCGCGGCAGCAATTACGGTGTTAATATTTAGTAGTTGGTTTTTACTGACCCGCACAAGTAATAGACCAGCCACCGAAATTGCCAAAACGGAAATTAAAAAAACAATACCGGCGATTCGTACAACACCGGCGATGATTAAAAATAAAATAACGCCCGCGCCCGGGGAAGAGAAAATCAATCACGCGACCGCAATGGTTGATGATCAAAAAGTGAGGAATAAAGTTGAGAATCAAATGGATCATAAAAAGCAGCTACAACCTTTGCTTGCAAAAAGAACAAATCAGACAGCTGAAAAAAAATCAGGCAGCGGATATCAGACAAAATCAAATGATATCGTACCGGCTTCAACGGTAGCTGAAGTAAAAGATCCCGTCATACAGCAATCTGCTGTTGCACTCCAGCCGCAGCCGGTTGAAACGAAGGTCCTGTCAAATGCACGACTGGAGAAGGGTTTGCCTGTTATTGCAGGTGCGGCGATGATCGTTCCGGCAAAGCCATCCGACAATTCTTTGATAAATGAAAAGCTAACGGAAAGTGTTTCGGATCCGTCGAGTGAAAATGCTATTAGTGTGGTGGCCCTGAATGAAAAAAATAAATCCATTACCGGATTTTTCAATAAACTAACCAAGCGGGCACCTGCCGATGCATCCGGCGTGAGTAATGCAAAAACATTGCGTATCAGCGTATTTAAAATCAGTTATTAAATAAACAAGTAGTAAAATGAAAAAAGTTTTTACCATCCTGGTATTTTTATGTTTTAGCGTGAAGGGATTTAGTCAGGCCGATTCCCTTCAATTGAAAAAAAGTACGGATACCGCCGTGACTAAAATATCGAAAGACGATGTGGATTCGAACGACTGGCATCATGGTTTTCCGGACTGGAAACATATGCGTAACATGCACGACATGGCCAGCATGCATCATCCGTGGAATAAAAAAGTAAAGCCGGCGAATATCAGCACGAACTGGCTGATCATCGATCTGGGTTTCTCGAATTTTAACGACAAAACAAATTATGGTAGCGCGTCCACCCAGGCATTTGCGCCGGGCAGCACGTCCGATTGGTTTAAGCTGAAGAATAGTAAATCGGTTGATGTCAATATCTGGTTTTTCATGCAACGACTGAATGTATACAAACATGTGGTGAACCTGAAATACGGGTTGGGAATTGAGTTGAATAATTACCGTTACCGCGATAATATAAAATACCTGGTCAATCCGACCGAGGTGATCATGGATACGATTTCTTATACGAAAAATAAACTGGCGGCAGATTATGTAACCGTTCCGGTTATGATCAATTTTAATTTTACGCCTAACCGCAAAGACGGATTCGGGATATCCTTTGGGGCCAGTGCGGGGTATCTTTATTCTTCCAGGCAGAAAACCATCAGCGGAGAATTTGGTAAGAAGAAGGAGTTCGATGATTTCGATCTGAACCCCTGGAAAATCTCCTGGATCGCCGAAGCACAACTCGGTCCGGTGAAATTGTACGGTTCCCTGGCTACAAAAAGTATGTTTAATAAGGGGCTGAATCAGGTTCCCTACACAATTGGGATACGGTTGAGCAATTAATGTTAGTTGCTGACTATCAATAATTTATAGGATTAGGCATTACAAGCCCAAATGGTTTTTAATACTGGATAAGGGTGCGGAACCTGATGCATGAGTTTTTCAATTACGTCGTTGAAAATC
>JAYWCS010000174.1:0-9598 GCA_043780315.1 Bacteroidota bacterium
ATCTCTTTGTATATCATGGTGCTGCTTTATGTGATGGCAGGTATCAATCATTTTGTACATCCTACGGTCTACCTGGAGATTATGCCCGGTTTTATTTCCTTTCCCGCAACCGGCGTTTTGATTAGTGGAATTTGTGAGATTGTTTTTTCTCTGATGATGTTGTGGGCGCCTACCCGATTGCCGGGCGGCTGGTTATTGATCCTCTTATTGATCGCTATTTTCCCGGCCAATATTCAGATGATGCTGAACTATTATCGCGCCCATCACCCGCAGTTTTGGCTGACTATTTTGAGGTTGCCTTTACAGGTAGTTTTGATCTGGTGGATATGGCGGATGATGTACCGGAAATATTCATAAAACCACCGGATTGAGTTCAGCCGAAACCAGCGAGCCCGGTTCCAATCCGCCGAGCCAGGTGAGCCGGTCATTTTCCTGAAAACTATTGACCGGTTTTGCAATACGAATGCCATCGGCCACATAAATGATGGTCATTACTTCCCGCATGATGGAAGAAGAATTTCCAGGAGCCTGATGGATTGTACTCCCGTAATGCCAGGTTGCATCGCCTGCATTCAGATGTTCCGGCCGGAAGGATTTCAACTGATGCTTTTTTACATACTGATCGAAAGCCGTTTCTGACTCATCGGAAATCTCTGTATCAAATACACATCCGTTAATATGCGAGCCGCTGGCAAAAGTAAGCATGCCCATTTCTACCGTAACCGGAACCAGGGGCATCCACATCGTAACGGTGTTGAGAGAATCCAGTGGCCAGTAATATTGATCCTGGTGCCAGGGGGTGGGCCCCCCGGAGGGTTCTTTGAATAGCGCCTGATCGTGGTATATTCGCACGTTTTTGACTCCCAGCAGATCGGCGGCTATTTTTGCAAATCGTTTGGACAGGGTAAATTTTTTTACCCGCTCATCCGCAACCCAGAGATTCATAATCTGCAGGAACGCTTTCCCATAGGTATCGCGGTCTGCCAGTTTCTTGTTCTCCGTGTTCAATTTCTGCGCCGCTTCCAGAATCACCGGACGATAAATAGCCAGTTCTGCGCTTTTCAAAAGGTTCGGGGTAACAGCAAATCCGTCCCGCCGAAATGCGATAATCTGTTCGGGAGAAATAACAAGCTCCTCGTCTAAGGCCGGAAATAAATCTAAATTATTTTTCATCTGGCAACTATTTGACTGTAAAAAATAAACCTGACAAAATTATTTACAAGTGAAATTATCTAATTTTTGGTCTATTGTTCGTGACGGAGGCTATATTTTCATCAGTTTGGCATTTCTTCCAGACTTTACCCTTTTGGTACGATTATTTTACAACTGGATAAAAATTCAAATGAAAGACAAAAGACAAGGCGTATTACTGATCATGGTAACGGTGGTTTTATTATGTTCCTGCCATGTGAGTGAAAATGGGTCGGTTCAGGCGGTTGATACGGGCGTGAAAACTTCGGCCGATACAAGTTTGTTACCCGGTTCCGCCGGCCCAAATGGAACGACGCCCAAGCAAAGCGACACAACCTTTGCTCATAGAGATAGTTTACAGAAAGCAAAAGCGATCGCGGCACCAACGGCGACGCCCGCAGCTGGACATTAAAGGCCTGACCGGCATGATCGCCGCAAACCGACCGTTAACAACCGGATAATTGGAAATAATGTACCTTTACCAGGCGTGAAAAGAACAGCATGGGTACTTTCATTTTTGCTTATCCACCTGGCCGGTCGTTGCCAACCGGTTCAGTATGCCAAAAATTTTAAGGCTATAGTAGTCGACATGGGTGCAGACTATACCCATACATCCGTCGGCCTTCTGTCGCACTGGACCCATAAAACGCGACAGCTTGACCCTTTTCAGGGCGTATCCGCTCAGCTTTCGATCACTTTTATAACACGTCGGTTTGATTACGGGTTCAACGCCGTTTATCCCAATCCAAACCGAATTATCGCATTATACAGCGGTCCGCGATTGACGAATCTGACAAGTCCGGTTTCGTCCTTTATCAATCTTGAATTGGGTCTTTTCAGCGCCATTTACAATCACCTGAAGCCCCCGATCACGCGACCGAATGAGGACCGGGCTGGAAAAATAATGCAGCTGCAATACAACAATGCCTTCATCGGGTTGTCATCAAAAAACTATTTATCGCATTTAAATGTAAAGAAGAATTCGTTCGCGGTCGGCCTCAATTTTATGGGCGGCTATTTCCCATTGCATGGTGACTGGAGATACGGGTATCATAACTATTCCGGAAAATCTTCCAGTTTTATCAGCCATAAAGTACATGGTATCCCCTACCTGGGTAAATACTTTTTTAGTACGGGAATCACGATTGGATTTGGGGGAAGATTAATTTAATTAACAGGCTCGGTTGTCGCAGGGATTTCATTTTATGACCGGTTCGGAATTGCTGACAAATGCAATATGTCTGTTATCAGGTGACCAGCACGGCGCGTTCAAAGTACCCTGGCTACCATACAAATAAGCGATCACTTTGGGACCACCCGTACCCTTCAGGGGCATTAGCCTGATCATAACTTCTTTATACGATGGATGTGCGTCGGGATCGATGTCTTCGGGAAAAGAAATAAATACCATCCATTGGCCATCTGGCGAAATATGGGGGAACCAGTTATTGTATTGATCGAAAGTCAGTTGTTGTTTTCCGGTTCCGTCTATCTTCCTCCGCCATATCTGCATAGTACCCGAGATGTTTGCATTATAGTAAATGAATTTCCTTTCTGGCGAATATTCCTGCCCGTCTACATTTCCACCCGTATTTATAGCAAATACAGAAGCGGAATTTAGTTTTTCAGGTATCCCGCCTTCTATGGGTATCGTAAAGATTGCGCCGCCCTGATTGAAGAGTAGTTGCCGGCCATCGGGCATCCAGTGGGGAGACTCGAAACGATCAGCTGCTTCATGAATAACCTCTCTCGCGCCATCGGTAATATCTAGTATTTCCAATCTGCTTGCAAATTGATCCGTTTCCGGCACAATGACAGCATGGGGATTGGAGGTATAGGCATGAAAAACAGGGTGGTCTATCCGTACATTCCAGATTTTTGCATTTGCCAGCACATTCGAATCATGAGATAATATAAACAATCCAGCCAACACCTCACCATTAAGTACGTCGGTTTCATAAGAACCAACCAACTGAAGCGGCTCGCCCGGGTGAGCGATCTTCATCGCAATCGTTTTTCCAATTCTTTCCAACTGGATGGTTTGTCCACTTTTTTTTGCATAAAAACGTTCTTCTTCCGGATCCCGCATAAACATACCCTTGTATGTTCTCCACTGAAGGACAACGAGGCCGTCAATATGCTTACAGGCGTTTGCGCTTGCTGCGCCTTCATCGGTTGATTCACGAATCATCCAGCCAATTTTCCGGTGCCCCACTGAGTTCACTGTATCACCCGTAAACTCAAAGTCTGCCGTAAGAACAAAATCCCCCTTCAATTTTTTATACAGAAAATGAAAATCATCGCGGTTGAACCAGATATTGGATCCGCCCCCGGCAAGATGATAGGTTTGTGTTGCTTCATCAAAACTGGCAGAACCTTTTATTTTTGGATTACCGATATCTTCCTGATTGTCAAAAATCCCTACCGGATGCTGGGCAAAGCTGTTCATTTGGATAATTAAAGAACAGCACAGGAAAAAGAAACCAAAGCATTTGGGATATCCGGTTTTACGACGATTAAAGGTTTTATTTTTTATATGCTGATCGTTTTAGAAATGAGTAATTTGATGATCGCAGGAAATAACTTGTTTGCAAACCTTCTATCATCAACCCTTTAATATTTCATATCTGAATTGCTGATAAAAGCAATTCGTTTACTATCCGGCGACCAGGAGGGCGTATTGATAGAGCCCTGGCCACCATAAATATATGCCAGCACTTTCGGTGGCGTTTTGCCGTCTGTCGCAAGCATTCGAATATACACATGCTTATAGGGCGGGTGAATGCCGGCCGGTGTTTCTTCTTTTAAAAATGACAGATACACCAACGACTTTCCATCGGGAGAGATATGGGCAAACCAATTATTTAAATCATCGGTCGTTACTTGTTCCTGTTGGTTTCCATCGGGCCTCATCCTCCAAATTTGCATCAGTCCGGAGCGGACTGAATTAAAATAAATATATTTCCCGTCGGGCGAATATTCCGGACCATCATCCAGACCGGTTGTTGTTGTCAGACGAATTTCTTTTCCGCCTTTTGCCGATATTTTATAAACATCAAATTCGCCATTACGCTCCCCGCAAAATACCAGATCATTGCCATCGGGAGACCAGCCATGGAGATAAGAAGGCCCTTTGGGCGTAACCTGAAATGGCTCTCCGCCTTCGATTGGAACCGTATAAATGATTGAACCTCCCAAATTTTTTACGTAACTACTCAGCCCCAGCGTCTTTCCATTAAAAGAAATAACATGATCGTTATTATTCGTTATTACTTTTCCCGTATTGATTTGCGTGGGCAAAAGAGTAGTCAGATCGAATTGATAAATCAGTCCTTTTGCGTTATTAAAAATCAGACTCTTGCCATCCGCCGTCCAGTTCGGCGCCTGGATAGAAAAGGGAACTTTGTAAATCACATTCCTTGTACCCGAAGCGACTTCCAGCAATTCAAGATTGCTACCCAATACCATCTGTGTCTCCTGATTCGACTCTCCTTTATAAGGAACCGTGATGCTTACATTGCTAAAAACGCCGGTTTCCAGTACGTCCGAGTTATGAGATCCAACAAAAAGGCCGACATAGACTTCATCTCCCAGATCCAGGCCGGCAATGGTGTCGGTCTGAAAAAGTTCACCGTAAATCGCTGCCCGCATGATGTATAAATTTCCCTTTCTTTCCAGCTGTAGAATATTGGCATGGGTCATTTTCAACCGGTGTTCCTCCGTCTGGGCTCCCGCCGTGCGCCGAAACTGAAGGGAAGTAAGTCCGTCCCCGTGTTCCACCGCATTGATATGGGGCGAATTACCATCGAGACTTTTTCTTACCATCCACCCTACTTTACGATGATAATCAACCCAGCTACCTAAAAACTCCGCGCGGGTATAGAGAATAAAATCGCCAGTCATTTTTTTCCATACATACTGAAATTCGTCGTGGTCTGCCCAGACATTATAGCCAGCTCCGGATATGATATACTGGCCGGTTTGTGGAATATAATTGGCCGAACCTGACTTTACCTGACTTCCAACATCCCCCTGCCCATCGAAAATACCGATACGATTTTGGGATATTAGGCTGGAGACAAAAACGATCTGGAGAAAAAAACATCGGAGCAATACGTTCGCAATCCGTCCCATAAGCAAATTTGATTGATGAAGTAGTGGCAAGACAGCCGCTAGTCAAAAATAGGATTAAACTATTATACTATCTTTAGCGTACACCAAAAAAGTGCTATCATGTCCGCGATAAAATATTTAAGGCAAAAAGATTTCTTAATAATCATAAACAATATAAGCTTTCTGGAACAGAAAGGCCCTACCGGAACAATCATCCATTTTATAGGTGGTAAAAATTTGGAAGTTAATATCAATATCAACAGCCTTTTGGACCTGATTGAAAAGGAAATAGAAAAATAAATGTGCCGATAGCTTATTACTATCATCGTTTTCGGGTAAGCGAATTTGATTGAATTACTCAACAGATTATCAAATACTTACTGGATTTTTCTTCTATCCGTAAAAATGAAAACCGGCTCTCCCTTTTGAATTTTAATCTATTGGTTTTTTTATTCTGCCTTCCATCGTTACTAACGCGGCACTGGCATAAAACCGGTTCCACCCCCGCAATTCACGTAGGGACTTTCCATCAGTTCCGGTAGGGTATGGGTTTTGTTGATCCGGAAAATGGTATCAGGAGAAACACATGTTGGGAGGAAGCTTTTCTATTTAAAACAGACTGGTTTTTTCGGCATGCGATTTTCTTTTAAGCACTTTGAGTATGACCGGCTGCGCGATGCGCTCCATCACGGCATATCCGTCTTTGTTGGGATGAACGCCGTCTTCAGAAAATTCTTTTTTCATACCTTTTCTTTCATCAACAAAAGCAGGATAATAATCGATATAAGCCAACTTGTTTTTTTCTGCATATTCTTTGATCCAACTATTTAAGGCAATGATTTTCTCAGCCGGAAAAGTATTGGGTTTCCAGGGAAAATCATAGGCCGGCAAAACAGAACATAGAATTATTTTTATTTTATTAACGCCGGCCAGTTCCGCCATCGACTGGATATTGTCTTCAATCATTTCCAGCGTAGACGGCCCCGTATTACCCGCTAAATCATTAATGCCACATAAAAGAACCACCGCCACCGGCTTAAGACTGATTACATCGGCCCGGAAACGAAGCAGCATCTGAGGAGATGTTTGTCCGCTATAACCGCGGTCGATATAATGGTTCTTACTGAAATATTCCGGGTCTGATGTGATCCAGGAATCAGTAATGGAATTTCCCATAAAAACCACCCGGTCACCGTGATTCGGCAAGGAGTTCACGACGGTGTTAGAATCCCGGAAACGGTTGAGTCCCGCCCAGTCCTGTGCCCGTGAAAACTGACTCATCAACAATAGGGAAACGATAAAACCAGTTCTATATATGTTCATACAAAATAAATATTTATAATCAAATGTAGGTCATTCAACATATTAAAAAGCCTTCGCCGGCAATGCGTTCAAATCATTTGAAATATCCCGTGAAATGAGAAACTTTTTTCCGTTCACCTGAACTATGATGATGCACCAGACTAAACAGGACGGAAGCGCCTTTAAGGAATGGGGCATTGCCACATGGCTCCGAAACCAAGGTGTTAACAGATCCGAATAGGAGAAGGTCGTAATTGCAAAAAGTATAAGGAAGAAAACAGTATTCGAGCGGCTCGGAGGCTGCAGGAAATACCAGATACAGATAGCAGGCAGGGCAATAATATAAGTCGGCGATTCGGCGGAGGTACTGAATATCACTACAGAGAGCAAACAAGAAGAGAGCAGGTATAGCTGATACCGCAAATCTTTATAATAATTTATCCAACGGAACTGCGTGACAAACAGTACAACAGCCGGAGGCAGGATATACTTATTACGGAGACCGGAATAAATATTTCTTCGAATCAACCCCATAAAAGAAATATCGTGAAAATAATAGTGCGTGTCCAGCCGGATATTGGTACTATCCTTTTGTAAAAGCGCTGCATACCAGTCCGCGTAAGTTTGTAAAAGAAAATTCCAGGTGGTCAATATAACCGGACTCACAAAAAACACGATGGACCAGATCACGGCCCACAGGACAAATTTCTTTCGGTTAGCAGAGAACGGAATAAAGGCGAGGCCGATCACACCGTAGAGTTTAATAAAGGTTGCCAGCATAATAAAAAACAAGGCCCAATGATCTTTATTATTTCTTACGAATGAATATCCGAGCAGGATACAGGCACAAGTCAATGCATTGGCCTGCAACCAGGAGCTCGAATTCATGAGTTCATGTGAACAAAGGATTAGTAAGGCCGTTTGATAAAATTTTGAAATCGGAAGCCGTGTAATGGCCCAGTACAAAATGACCACATTGAAAAGCACCCAACAGATGGTGCCGATGTTGACAGGCATTAAGGCAAAAGGTGCAATCAGCAAGCCAAATACCGGCCCGTAAATAAATACATCTCCATATTCATACGGGTACAACAGGTATAGATTGTGTTCCTGTAACAGATGAAAATATCCGGAACGGAAAACCATGAAAATATTAATCTTCCCGAACCAAACCACCTGAAGCGTCGCGATCAGGGAGAGTCCAAACCAAAGCACGACAGCCAGCCCTCGGTTACCAAGAAAACGACCCTCGTGCAATGAATTAGACAATCTGGAAAAAGAATATTTTGTTGAATCGCACAATGTCATGGTTCAAATTAACGGCAGAAATATCAAACAGTTTTTTTGGGCGGCAAATGAAACCATTCTTTAGCGTACGGCTTCAGCAGATTGCACGATGCATCGGGACCCCAGCTGCCAGCTTCATAAAAATGCAGTTGTTTGGAAGGATTTTTTTTCCAGGCATCCAGAATCGGCATCACCACTTTCCAGGCAGCGTCTACCTGATCGGCGCGCATAAACAAGGTGGCATCTCCTTCGAGCACATCCAGAAGCAACGCTTCGTAGGCTTCCGGAAGAGATTCACTATAGGCCTCCTGATAGGTAAAATCCATATTCACCGGTTGCAATTTCATTTCCCATCCTGGTACCTTGCTTTCAAATAACAAAGAAATTTCCAGTTCAGGTTGAATACTAAAGATCAGCCGGTTAGGTACAATATCGTCCTTAAATATTTTATGGGGAGAATCTTTAAACTGAATGACGATGATAGAACTTTGTCTGGCCAGCGATTTACCTGTACCTAAAAAAAAAGGTACTCCCTTCCAGCGTTTATTATCGATAAAAAATTTACAGGCCACGAGGGTTTCTGTGAAGGAGCCGGACGGCACCTGCTTTTCTTCGCGGTATGCAGGTCTCGCCTGCCCGTCTACGGTACCAGCGATGTATTGTCCGCGTACTACATTTTTGAAAACATCCCCGGTGGAACAAACGCGAACGCTTTTCATCAGTTTTGTTTTCGAGTTACGGATCATTTCTGCCTGATAGTCTGCCGGGCATTCCATTGATACGATACATAGCAACTGCAGAAGATGATTTTGGATCATATCCCGCAAAGCGCCGCTACCGTCATAATAGCCTCCCCGGGTCCCGACGCCCACTTCTTCGGCTACGCTGATCTGCACATGATCGATATATTTATTATTCCATAATGGTTCAAAGACATAATTCGCAAAACGGAAGGCCAGAATATTCTGTACGGTTTCTTTGCCGAGGTAATGATCAATCCGGTAGATCTGGGTTTCATCGAACCGTTTCCCCAGAAACCGATTCAGTTTTCTGGAAGAAGTCAGATCCGTTCCAAATGGTTTCTCCACCACAATGCGGTCGTTTTTTTTCTGGTGACAGATCTTCACTTTAAATAATCCGTCGGCGATCACTTCAATAAAACGGGGAGCCACGGCGAAATAGAACACGCGGCTGCCTCTTTGCTTATTTATTTTATCGAACGCATCCAGGCTCGTCTTTAAATCATTAAACGTATTTATTTTCTGAAAATCGCCCTGAATATAAAAAACGCGCGCAGCGAAACTGACCCATTTTTTTTCATCCGCTTTGCCACTCCGGCTGAATTCGTTGACGCCTCCCAACAGTTGAGTCCTGAAATCTGACAGCGTCAAGGTTACAAAATCTATGCAGAAAATATTGAATTCTGCGGGCAACTGATCGTTGATATATAAATTATAGAGTGCCGGAATCAGTTTACGGTGAGTAAGATCTCCTTTTGCACCAAAGATGCTGATGGCAGCGGGAATCGTTTTCATATCCTTCTTATTCATCGTCGTTTTTTTTCTTTAAACTTCCTGAGGATTTAACATAAACCGCTGCTGATAATCCCGTGGTATCAACCCGATACAATTTTTAAAATGCCGGTAAAAATTTGATTTATTTTCGAATCCACTCAGATAACTGATTTCGGAAACACTGTGATTGC
>JAYWCS010000175.1:0-12442 GCA_043780315.1 Bacteroidota bacterium
TGACTTTTTCATCGATCAGGTGCATAAAACCATGCAGCTTATCGTGCGGAAACGCGAGCGTATCCAATTCATGCCCGTCCGAATGAAAATCGACTTGAATATTGCCCGCTTCCGGCAAACCATCTCCCACCAGTTTGGTCCGGTTATCCAGCCAGCTGCTGTAGACGGCGATTTTCTTTTCCGGATATTGTTCTTTGAACAACCTGAAAATATTTTTATACTGATAATCCGGTGCCTTGATATCGTTGCCCCAGACATTGTGTTTGTTCACCCAGGTGCCCGTGAGCAGACTATTATATCCCACAGCAGAAATAGTAGGTGTTTGATTATAGGTGCCTTTGTCTCCCCCTACATGGGCACGTACATAGAAACCCTTTGCGGCAATCATGTCCAGATTGGGGGTATGTATCTTTTCGATCAGATCGGCCGGAATCCCATCAGCAATCACAAATACCAACTTCTGACTGAACAAAGTCCGACCGGTCAGGAGAAGGAAAAAGAAAATGATATATTTAATTTGATTCATCATCTCATCTTTAAAAAATCGCTGACCGGGTGGTCTTCACTGAAAAGAAACAAAAGTATTGTTATGTTTTTTGTTAACCCGGATAGAATATTAAATAATAATTAAATGCCAATAGGTATTGAAATATGCATCGGCAGTAATGCAATACATTCTATCTGGCTGCCTTCAGCAGTTTGAAATAGCTGGGCCGGCCGGCCTTCAGCACCTGCAGATAATAGGCCCCGGCGGGTAGATGATCGATCCCGTCTACGTTTATCTGGTTGGCCCCTGCCTGTAATTGGGTGATTTTTTGTGAGCATATTTTTCCCAGGGCATCGAAGAGGGTAATCGTTGCCGGAGCTTCCGTCTCCGATTCGATGGAGACATTGATATGTTGACCAAACGGATTGGGAAAGACCGTTATTTTATCGGTTGTTTTTCCGCAGTTTACCGGTGCCACCGGTGAGAACGTAACCGTGCCGTCCAGATCGGTCATTTTTAATTGATAATAATTATACCCCGATGACGGCAGTACATTGGTATAATGGTACCGGCTATTACTACCCGTAGGAGGTATATCCGCGATTTTTATAAAATCAACGCCGTTGCCGGAATGCAGGAGTTCAAACGATTTGAAGTTAATCTCTTCGGCAGTTGACCAGTAAATATTTTGTTCCGAGCCCGAACAGTTCCCGTAAAATGCGAGCAACACTATGGGCAGCGCCGCGCTGAATTGATTGGATCCGATACTATTGAGACTACCGCCCGGTAGCAGGTTTCCCCAAAAATCGACGCTGCCCGCGTTGATAGAAATTAATGACGCCAGGTTTAACCCGTTATCAACAGCGGGTGACGTAATATTTTTAATTTTATATGCATTCAGCATACTAAGACTATTGCCATAAGCCACGGTACCGCCGAGCCCGGGATTCGTTAACAGCGGATCGCTGCTAAAGCCTGTATTGCTCCCCCCCACTATTTCATTGCTGGTAGCGGTTCGCCAGGCCGACAGCGACGAATAATTTACCCCCTGATAGTTTATAGAGAAAGCGGCCAGGGAAGAATAATAAATATTGCCGGCAAAAAAAGCCGCATAATTCGCCGGGATATTCACTAACGGCACAGCACCCGTGGTAACAAAAATATTATTATAAAAAGCGATCTGATTGATGCCGGTGGTCCAGGCGAGAAAAAAAACCGCGCTGATATTTGCATTTGCCGCCTGCGGAGAAACGTAAATAGTATTATTATAAATATTGGCACCGCTCATCGCAGACGGGCCGGGACCTTTGAACAGTTCAATGGCGCCACCGATATGTGTCGCATCATTCTGACTGATATTATAGCGCATCGTATTATTTCCCCAGTTTCTGGCATTCTGGTATTGACCCATTAAAAAGCCGGCTCCGTCGTTATCATGGGAATAGTTGTATTGCAGAAAGGAGTTCGTCATTCCACCATCAAAGTCAAACCCGTCGCCGTCGGCTCCGGTACCGCAATGGTTCAGATAACTTTCGCAAAACTGGATCACAACATTATTACTCTCCAGACTCCAAATGCCGACAGGTCCTTCCTGATTAATATTATTCTTTCCGTTATCGTGAGCTACACAATTTTGTATCACAGCCCCGTCTACCCCAGCCAGTACAATACCGTTCCCTTCCAGTAATGCAGAGCCCGATCCCGGCACATTATACAATTCGCAATTTGAAACCGATACATTTTTATGCTGCCAGCCAACCTGTGATAAAGTTATATTTCCAAATATCTTAATTCCATTTTTTGTTACATCATGAACACTGAGATTACTCAGTGCAAGATTTTGATATCCGGTCAAACCCATGGAGCTGCTGATACGAATGCCTTCAGCACCAAAATTTTTTACTTCAATATTACTGAATGAAATATTTGTGAACTTCACATCGCCGGTTGCATCGGTAAAAACTTTTATCCCGGCATCCGTATTGGTTGACGTCGCGTTGCCATCAAAAACTAAATTTGAAACAGAAAAACCCTGTGTGTTGTAGGCATATAAACCGTAGGAATTTCCAGCATTGATGGTCGCCCGCCCCCCGCCATAAGATGAAATAGTAAAGAGATTATTGGGGTCGTTGCCATCGGCACTCGTTAAATTAATACTCCCGTTAAAGGTTTTACCGCCTTCAAAATACAGCGCATCGCCCGGCAGAAATTGTGTGCTGTTGACTTTACTAATGGTGGCCCAGGCTCCGATGACCGAATTGCCCGGATTGAAATCGTTTCCCGAACTGCTCACATAATAGATTGTGGCAAAACTTCCGGAAGAAAGAAATAAAAAAAGAATTGAAAACCATTTAGTCATAACATCCATTCATAACATCTCACAGATAAATTCTCCAGGTTGATCGCGATAAAGGGATGACTTGTAGTAATGGGTAGATGATAAGATATCCGGATAAGTAAATATATTAAATTTATGCATGCAGCGCGGCTGCCAGGCATGAAGATGCGATATTTAATATACCGATCTCCTACGACATAAGGGTTAACCCTTAGACAAAAATCCCGCGTTGGGAATTCAACGTTGACATCAAAATGTATGCGCCGCCGCCTGTTGCAGCAGAATAATATTTCCGGAAGCCGGCCATGTGGATGAAATCGTAACAGGCAACCCGTGCGCTTTTTAATTTCTTCTGAAAGCATCCCCGCCGCCGATTTTACTTAAAAAACGATATTCTAAAGACATTCAGGAGATGTTTCATGGTAACGATAGAATAAATTTTGAGCCGGAAAATCAGCACAAAGCGTGATGATTTTTCCGGCCTAATTATTATTTTGCAGCTAAATTTCTGGTTGCCTCTTCTCTCCAATCTGCTATTTTTGCAAAATGAAGATTCGTACTCTTTTACTGATTGCCTTATCACTGATCTATCGGATGAGCTTCGGACAGAAAAAAGTATTTTCTCCGGAACAGCTGAACGATATGATCCGTTTTGTTGCAGTGGATCCTTTGGAGAAAATGTTTAAAGAAACTGCTTTCTTTGATGCCATCGATCCGATCGCCGATGTTGCCAGCGGCGAACACGCCAGTTTTCAATTCATTTTCCGCAGTAGCCAATCCATTCAGCATCTCACAGCGTCCGTTGTCCAGCTATCGCGTAACCTCCCCCTTTTCAATGCCAATACCTTTATCGGGTTTGTTGGATATACCCGGGTAGGCAGACCGCTTCCGAATCCTCCCAATGATAAATTGAATCCGGTTTCAGGGTTTTATCCGGATCCGATTTTTGATACCGCGTTCGTAGATGTACCGCATTTCACAACGCAACCCATCTGGCTCTCCGTTAATATTCCAACGGGCACGCCGGCGGGAGATTATACTGGTTTACTGACCATTCAGGGAATCATCGACGGAAAAACCATTTCATTGAACCGAAAATTTACCGTCCGCGTGTATGATGTGACGATTTCAAAAACGAGTCTGCTCGTTACCAACTGGTTTGGATTAGATAAGAACCAGTTAATGAAATTGAGTGGGGGAAAAGATTCTGTTGAATTTTCAGGAGGCTACTGGAAATGGTTGCAGGTAGTTGCAAAAAAAATGAAAGAATATCACCAGAATGTTATTATGACGCCGGTGTTTGGCCTCACTACGTTCAACATGATCAATCAAACCTACCATTTCGAATTTAGCCGGCTGGATCGTTTTATACAAACCTTTGCAGATGCGGGAACGCTTGCACGGATTGAAGGAAGTCATCTCGGGGGCCGGATGGGAAACTGGTATGCGCAATTTGGCGTGTACGTTCCAACCCTGGTGAACGACAGCCTGCGATGGAAACATCTGCCGGTTTCGGATTCAGCAGCGCAAAATTTTTATACGCAGTTTATGCCGGCTCTCCTGGCGCATCTTCGTGAAAAAGGATGGGAGAATATCTACTTACAACATATCTGCGACGAACCCGAACCGGGCAATGAAAAATCCTATGCGGAAATCGCGGCTTATATGAAAACGCTGGTACCTTCTCTCAAAATAATGGAAGCCGTACATTCGCACGGAGTCAATAACACCGTGGATGTCTGGGTACCACAACTCGATTTTTATGATAGCAATTATGTTTTCTACAAAGAGAGACAGGCGGCCGGAGCGGAGGTTTGGTTTTATACCTGTCTCTCGCCACAGGGAGGATATGCAAATCGCTTTATCGAATTGCCACTGATCAAAACACGGCTCCTGCATTGGATCAATTTCCGGTTTGGCGCCACCGGCTATTTGCATTGGGGCTGGGATTTCTGGAACGATAACTGTCTGGAAGAATCTTCCGGCATTATTCCCGAAGCAGGTTTTGTAATGCCCGGCGGAGATGCCTTCATTACTTATCCGGCTAAAGGAAAAATATTGAGTTCCATCCGGCTGGAGGCCATGCGGGATGGCATTGAAGACTATGAATTACTAAAAATGCTGGAACAAAAACAACCGGCGGTTGCCAGAGAGATCTGTCGATTGGAAGTATATGAATTCAGCAAATATGATCTGGACATAAAGAGTTTTCGTGCAAGAAGAAAACAAATCCTGCAATTATTGAGTCGTTAAAATAGCAGGACTGATCCGGTTTCACATCTTGATTGGTCAAGATCCATTCAGATTGATTGATCGAAATCATAATACAATCCCGCCGCCCCCAGGATGCCACTGTTTTCCAGTTCAGACAATTCAATCCTTAGTCTTTGCAACGACTTGGTAAAAGCGAACGTATTGATTTGCCGCCACATGGTTTCCTGAAAATAGGGATAGGCTAACCGAACAGATCCGCCTAAAACAATCAGCGAAGCATCATAGGTATACATGACCAATTTAATGGCATTGCCCAGATGGGTACCCATTTCCTGATACCATTGCCGCGCCATCAAATCGCCAGACTTTGCTTTCTCAAAAACTTCCTGTCCGCTAACCTGATAAACATTTTCAAAAAACTGCCCGCTGGCGTAGTATTCATAACAGTGATCCAGATAATCCACCATACCGAATTCACCCGCTCCACAATTGGGTCCAGCAAATAAACGACGGTTAATAATAACGCCCGCACCCAGGCCGGTGCCCACTGTGAGGCCAATCATATTTTCGGATCCTTTTCCTTTTCCAAAATAATATTCTCCCAGGGCAAAACAATTCGCATCATTATTCACGAATACCGGAATCTGATAGCGGTCTTCCAGTATTTTCTTTACATGCACTTCTTTCCAGGAAGGGATATTTTGCACATCATACACAATACCCTGCGCGACATCCACCACACTCGGTACACCGATTCCAATAGCCACGACAGAGGTTTCCTTTAATGCATCTATCATCCCGACAACATCCTTCAGCACCTCATCCACAGAACCTGCACGATTAATACGTTTAGACTGAATGTTAGAAAGTTCCATTCCCCTCACCAATCCTCCCCGGATATTCGTTGCGCCCAGATCCAGACCGATAATTATTTTATCATTCATAGTGTTTATTTATAACGCGTGGGGAACTTTTTTCCTTCCAAAAAGCCGGACGGTTTTATTATTGATCAGTGGCTTGGCCCAAAATCCGATACTCAATATAAACGCGAGGGTCAGGTAAACAAAACACATCCCGCTGCGCAATCCAAAATGATCTCCGAGCCATCCAATCACCAGTGGAATAATGGCACCCCCCACGATACCCGTCACGAGTATACCAGAGAAAGATCCGTAGTGCTCGTTCACCGAATTGAGCGCCAGTGAAAAAATAATCGGATACATCACCGAGGCGAAAAAGCCGACCATCGGAAACGCAACCAGGGCCGTTTTTCCAGATCCAAATAAAGCCGCGGTTAAACACACAATAGCCAGAAAAGAAAAGAGGATCAGCACGTGGCGACTGTCCATCAGCTTCACTAAAAACAATCCCAGAAAACCGCCGGCTGTCATCATCCCCCAAAAATAAGCCACTGTATCAGCACCTGTTTTTTGCGGATCATAACCATGGTAGGTGAGCAGAAATTGTGAAATCCAATTCGCAATACCCTGCTCGGTGCCAACATAACATAACATGGCAATAAAAAATAATATCACTACCCGCTTTTTAAAAAGGTCCAGATGTATTTTCAACGCGCCGGCTTTCTCATCGGACTTCAATTCTACTTTCGGGAAACGGGAAAATAAAATAATCAGTATCATCAACAGACATAGAATCGAAAATATCCAATACATCGAAATCCAGGGCAACTGGGTCGGAACATGATTTTCCAGCAAAGAATAAAATGCACTCTGCTGGTTATTTTGTTTCAGTCCCAATACGATATGGGAATAAACCAGCGGACTGATAAAAGAGCCGAGCCCAAAAATAAGTTGCGCCATGATCGAATAAAATGCATAATGCTCCTCTCCGCCCGCCGTGCGAAGCAGGGGATTGATTACTACCTGCAGCATCGCCATACCACATCCAATGAGAAACAACGAACCGACCGCCGATAAATAATTCGGGAAAATCGCCAGAATCAATGAGCCGGCAAAAGCAATTCCAAATGCCGCTACCATAATTTTCTTTCCCTTATATTTTTCGATGAGCATCCCAGAAGGAATCGACATCACTCCGTAGGCAATAAAAAAAGCAAAAGGAAGCAGGGCAACCAAAGTCAGGCTCAAACTAAACCCGGTAATCATATCGGGGATGAGCGGTCCGATGATATTCGTCAAAAAGGAGATGACGAAAAAAGTGAGCATAATGAGTCCGACAGTATAGTAACTTCTTTTCATGCAGATTCGTTTAGGGCGTAAAAAAGCGAATGTAGCCACAATCTGATATTAAAAACAAGCCGGTTCTATTTATATGGTTAATTTCATCACTTAACAAAAGCACGGTCATGAATCCTTTTCATCCCGCGTTCACTCAAACAGGCATTATGAAAAAAAAACTTTTCCTTCTTTTACTTACGGGCCTCTTTTCGATTGGGCTATTCGCTCAAACCTTCAACCAGCCTTCTTATGCTGAGCGTGCAGTGAAACTGTTATCCTCCTTTAAACAGGATACGCTGGCGATGATACAGCGTCCCTTTGAGGATACACTGCGCATCCATTGGGCTAGGCTGCCAGGACAACGACCCGGATTAAAACTATCGTATTTTTCAGAAACACAGAAAATTGCCCTGCATGAATTGTTACGCAGTTGCCTCAGTACCCAGGGGTATCTCACGGTCACCGCGGTAATGTTCAATGAAGACATCGAAGAAAAAAAACAACCCGAACTCGGGCGGAATCAATATTGGGTTCAGATTTTTGGTAATCCTTCGTCGGACAACGACTGGAGTTGGAAACTGGAAGGGCACCATCTTTCGTTGAATTTCACCTTTAGAGGCAACAGCATGATTTCAAATACGCCGTATCTGATGTCTACCAATCCGGCGAATTCTATTACAGACAGTGTGCGGGCCGGCCTCGTCATTTTATATAAAGAAGAAGAACTCGGCAGGGCACTCGTCCATTCGCTCACGCCTGTGCAAATAAAAAAAGGCTATGATCCCCGGAAAAAAACAGATATCGTTTACAGTGAACAGAATAAATCGGCTATTCGGGTGCCCGATGAAGGCATCTATTATAGAGAACTCAACAAAGTCCAACAGGAACTACTAAAATCACTGGTCGCAGAATACTTCAATAATTTTAATCCGCAGGATGTTACTCCGGTAAATGATTTCTGTAATGAAAAACTCCGGTTCTTTTATGTGGAAAACCAAGAAAAAGGAAAGCCTCATTATTATCGTTTAGAAAACGGAAAACAAATCATAGAATATGAAAACTATGATAACCATATTCATTGTTTCTATCGTACGAATAATGATTTTGGAAAAGCCTTTGTCAAATAGAACGAACCGCAGCGTAATCAGCTATTTCGATTCTTGAATTTTGTTCGACAGTAACTCCGCGATGATTTCATTGCCTTTATCGGATGGATGCAGGCCGTCGTACGTCTGATCGATCGCACCCGTTGGGTAGGGATACTCATCGTGGAGGGGATCAAAAGGAATATCAACAAAAGCCGGGTAGGGATAATTTGTATAGACGCCCGTGGACGGATCCCTTAGTCTTTTATATTTCACCAGGTGATACAACGACAAACTTTCCGTATGATACAAATCAACGAGTCCGAAATGCTCTGATTGAGCGATTGCCTGGATGGCCGACACGACCTGCTCCAGCGATTGGCCATTCTTATTTCGGTAAGAACCGTACGCATTATTTTTCATATCCATCAGGGCGACAAAATCACCTCTTTGCAGGGGAGTAATAAAAATAATGCGGGCGTCTTTGTTCAGGCTTCGGATTTTATCAATGATAATGCGAAAGGCACCGGAAACGGTACGATCTCCGTTATTGTGCTGATAATCCGCGAGGCTTCCCGCCGGGCGACCCGACCACCAGTCGTTCGTACCCAGAAAAACGGAATAGATATCAGCCGTCGGTATACCGAGCTGATCAATCTCCTGGGCGATTCCTCCGGCCGTCCAACCATTATGTCCCTGATTGATATAATGCAAACCGGAAATTTTTTCACATACCCGTGTCAGATATCCTTTGGTTACGCGATGACCCGTTTCGTCGCCGTGATCATTCAGATAGGTAATGGAATCGCCGATAGCAACCCAGGATAATTGTTTGGGAATACAGAACGCGCCCAGTATCGCCAGCGTAAAAAGTAAAGCGATTTTCTTCATTTTAATTGGTCCGTTTTTGAATTTAAGCTCCCTAAGATAAATCTATATACCTGCGAAATAACGCAGTTTAGGTCAGCATGGCCGCAAAATACCGCAAATATCGAATAAATATCCGCAAAAACGTGCAAATTTGCTGTAACATGTGCGTGAATTTAAAATTTACTGAACACCCCTGATTAATAAAATAATTCTGCCGGATGCCTAAACATCAATACAAACCCTTGCTCCTGCTTTCTCTAATGTTCCTACTGGTGGGGGCCTTGTTTTGCATGAATGATATTTTACTGCCTTCGCTCATTACGTTGTTTAAGTTAAATTATACGCAGGCCACGCTGATACAGTTTACGTTTTATCTTACCTATATCCTTTTCCCGATACCAATCGCCTGGATGATTCATAAATATGGATATAAGATAAGTTTGCTGCTGGCGGTCATTACCTGTGCAGTCGGCTGTGTGTTTTTTTTCCCGGCCCGTTATTTCAATTCTTATCCGATCGTGCTGATCGCTATTTTTATTATCTCCACCGGCCTTACCATTATTAATGTGGCCGCCAACCCCTTTGCCACGCTGCTGGGAGATCCGGAAGGTGCGCACCAGCGCATCAATTTTGTACAGGTTTTTTCGCGGGTGGGATATGCCGCCACTCCGTTGATAGCAACTGCGTTGATTTATAATAAAATTGGGGAAGTACGTTTTAGTTTTCCTTACCTCTTACTGGCGGCGGCCCTGCTGATGATTGCGGTGCTGATATTTTTTTCCAGACTCCCTTCTATGAAACCGGACGGAGAAGAAAAATTTACGCTGAAAGGAATTTTACGGGAAGGATTGTCTTACCGGCATTTATTTTACGGCGTGTTTGCGATGTTTTTTTATATGGGTGCCGAAGCCTGCACCGCCGGATTTTTTATCCCCTATCTCAAATCGGTGCTCGGCTTCAATGATCACCGGGCAGCAAGCTACCTGACGCTCTATTATATTTTTACCGCCCTCATGGGAATGATTGGTGTTTTTTTATTGAAGTATATCAAGGCTCATAAACTGGTGGGCCTTTTCGCACTGGGCATGATTTTACTGCTTGTCTTTTGCATTTTCTTTCAAACCGGTTACAATGCCTTTCTACTTGCCGGTCTGGGCCTTTTTCTTTCTATCATGTTTCCAACGATATTCAGTTTGGCCATTGAGGACATCGGTACATTTACCGGTAAGGGTTCGGCACTTTTAAATTTCGCCATTATCGGCGGGTCAGTATTTCCACCCATTCAGGGATTGATTGCAGACGCGCACGGCGTGCGGATTTCCTATATCATTCCCCTGATTTGTTTTATCATGATAGCATTGTACGCGTTCTTTTTTACCCGCGATCCGCTGCTGAGGAGAAAACGAGTACAGGAAAAAAGAATAGCCGCTGTTTCATACAATAAATAGCACATAAAAATAATCTATGAAGATACTCGTCACCGGATTCAGCGGATTCGTCACTGGAGGCATTCTCTCCCAGGCGCCGGCAAATTGGGATATACATGGGATCGGGCGTTCGGAGATACCTAAAAACACCGGTAATGTCCATTACCATCGCGGTGATATAGGCGATCAGCAGGCGATGATCCATATTTTAAATTCCGCCCGGCCCGATGTGGTGATTCATACGGCAGCGATCGCCAACATAGACTTCTGTGAAAATAATCGCGCAATCGCGGAAACCGTCAACTATGAAGCAACAAAAAATCTCGCTTCGTTTTGTAACGAGATTCAGGCGAAACTAATATTTTGTTCTACCGACACCGTGTTTGACGGACAGCAAGGTTTCTATTCAGAAGAAGATCAGCCCCACCCGATCAATTATTATGCAGACACGAAAACACGGGCCGAAAAAATCGTCGCGGGCAGCAACCCGCGCAACGTGGTGGCCCGGCTCGCGCTGGTCATGGGCTTACCGGTCGTCGGCAGAGGAAATTCCTTTCTCTCCGACATCGCGGAGAAACTGGAAAAAGCGGAACCCCTTCGCTTCGCGGTGAATGAAACCAGGACACCAATCGACGTGCTGACACTGGGCGCTGCCCTACTCGAACTGGCCGATAGTTCTTTCGAAGGAATTATCCATCTGGCCGGAAACACGCGGATCAACCGGTACGAGATGGCCAAACAGATCGCGCGATTTGCGGGATTCTCCGACGATCAAATTATTCCCATCAATTCCAATGAATTGCCGGGCCGCGCACCGAGACCCGATGACGCTTCGTTAAATAATTTACGCGCGCGCAGCGTGTTAAAAACACCGATGCTCACATTCGAAGAAGGACTGGCAAGATTTCCCGTACTGAAAAAAAAATAATTCAACCTCATGAGTAATATCAAATTCGACCTCGAAATAAAATTTGGATCGCAATACGGCAAAGAAGAAGAAGAAGCCGTATTACGGGTGCTCCGTAACAATGCGCCCACCAGTGGAGATGAATGCATCCAGTTCGAAAAGAGTTATGCCGCCTATACCGGAGCGAAGCATGCGAGAGTCGTCAGCAATGGATCCAATGCGTTATTTCTATCGATGATTGCCATCGGCATCCAACCCGGTGATCACGTGATCACCACCCCGGTTACCTGGATTGCGACCGCCGCAGCGCCCGACACCTTCGGAGCAAAAGTAGATTTTGTGGACATCGATCCGGATACCTACAATATCAATCCGGCCGGCATTGAAGAAAAAATCACACCCAATACCAAGGCTGTTATTCCGGTACATCTCTACGGACAACCCTGCGAGATGGACGAGATCATGGCCCTGTCTCAGAAACATTCGTTCGCCGTGGTGGAAGACGCCGCCCATGCAATCGGTGCCGAATACAAAGGCCGCAAAGTGGGCACCATCGGAGATTTAGGTTGTTTTAGTTTTCACGAACAGAAAAATATTTCTACGCTGGGGGAAGGCGGTATGGTACTGACCAACCGGGCCGATTATTTTGAAAAAGTTTCTCTTTACCGGTCCCACTGCACCCGCGTGTATGGCAACAGTACAAAATATTGCAAGCTCGACGAAGAGAAATTCCCGATGGGGAAAAAATTCTGGTGGCAGGACTTTGACGATTGCGGATATAATTTCCGCATGACGGATATTCAGGCAGCCGTCGGTCGTGAACAACTTAAAAAATTAGATCAGCTGAACCAGCGGCGGATTGATCATGCCGCATACCTAAACTTCGGATTGAAAGATATTCCCGGCCTCAAACTGC
>JAYWCS010000176.1:0-4647 GCA_043780315.1 Bacteroidota bacterium
TGTCAGACGAACTCGCCGATGTCATGTGGGTGATTCTCTGCATCGCCAATCAAACCGGTACCGACCTTACCGAGGCTCTGCGGAAAAATTTTGAGAAAAAAAATATACGCGATGCCACCCGCCACTATGAAAATGAAAAATTAAATCCGGAAGTATAAAAAAAATTTGAGTAAAACGGCTGCAAGGGAGCGTTGATACAATTTATCTGTAATTTCAGATTTCCCCATTTCGAACTTCCAATTACTGTCCCTGCGCCAGACTATACGCCTTCTTCCCATTCATTACATTGAGTAATTCAAGCGACCCGATTTTAAAATCGCCACTTAGACTCACGTAGAGTCCAATGATATCGGTTTGAATCAACGGCGATCCATCGATACTTTCAAAGCGCGCATTGTATTGATTCACCAGGTTGGTGTATACAGAACCCGTGGGCCAAACCTGGGTTCCGCGATTGCTGATATTAATGAGATTGAATTTCACTCCACCATGACGCTGGCATTTTTTTGCGATGATTTCTGGTTGTTCGGAACTTTCAATAAACATGTCGACGCCAACGATATATTCTTTAATCACGCTGTCATCAACAGAAACCATCATCTGGTTATGATCCATTTTGAATACCGTGGGAGTGACATGCATATTTGGAATCACTGGCTTGGCGCCATGTTCGGGAATTTTTCCAAAATTTTGTATGATCGCATGTGCAAATTCCGTGGTGTTTTTTCCAGGAATTTTTTTATCGCCGAAATCACCGGTATGCACGCCTTGTTCGAGCGTATATAGCAAAGCGTTTTCGATCACGGCCGCATTATGCATATAACCCAGGTGTCGCAACATCGCGATTCCACTCAGCAGGAGCGCGGTGGGATTCGCAATATTTTTTCCCGCGATATCCGGCGCCGTTCCATGCACGGCTTCAAAAATCGAAATATGATCGCCGATATTGGCGGACGGAGCAAAACCGAGACCGCCCACGAGGCCCGCGCATAAATCAGAAATGATATCTCCCTGTAAATTGGTGAGTACCACCACATCAAATTCCTGTGGTCGCACCACGAGTTTCATCGCCAGATCATCGACAATGATATCATCCGATTTCAATTCAGGATATTCTTTAGCCACTTCCTGAAAACAATCCAGGAAAAGACCATCGGTGAGTTTCATGATATTGGCTTTGTGACCGCAGGTAATGCGGCGGGAGCCATTTTTCTTCGCCATTTCAAAAGCGTAGCGGATCACCTGCAGACTGCCGGGCCGGGTAATGAAACGACGGCTCAGCGCCACATCGTGGGTGGGCATATGTTCAATGCCTCCGTAAGTGTCTTCAATATTTTCGCGCACGATGGTAATGTCGATCGGGATACCGGCCTTCGAGAAAACGGTGTCGACTCCATGAAGGGATTGAAAAACGCGTTTATTGGCGTAGGTGTTCCATGTTTTACGTGCGGTGACATTGATACTCTTAACTCCCTTTCCTTTCGGTGTTTCCATCGGCCCTTTAAAGAGGATGCCGAGTTCTTCAATAATATGCTGGGATTCCGGCGTCATGCCGTTGGAGAAACCTTTATCAAAAACCCATTTCCCCATGTCAACGACGACGTATTCGAGCGGAACCTGGTTGGAATTAAAAATATGTAATACGGCATCCATGATTTCAGGTCCGATGCCATCCCCTTTTGCAACTGCTATTTTCATAATTGGTTTTAGACTTTGTGGTCGGGCGAATTTACATGTTAAAGCCTAAAGACTAAAACTTTAGCATGGCCATTTCAAATCCATTTTACGCTTTTTCCGTATTTTTATACAAAGGCAATCCATGGCGAATAAAATTTCAGACGGGGTTGAGATTGATGTAGAGACTTTTTATCAGCCCGATTACAGTAATCCGGTGGCGGGGGAGCATATGTTTGCCTATCGGATCACGATCTGGAATCACAATAATTTTCCGGTTAAACTTCACCGCCGTCAATGGCATATTTTCGATAGCAATGGAAGTCACCGCGAGGTGGAAGGGGAAGGCGTGGTAGGTGTTCAGCCCATTTTACAGCCCGGCGAAAAATATCAGTATGTGAGTGGTTGTAATCTACGCACCGAAATGGGGAAAATGTATGGCAGCTACCACATGGAAAATCTTCACTCCAAAACTACTTTCGACGTCAACATCCCGATGTTCGAAATGATTGTTCCTTTCAAGATGAACTGACAATCCGCCATTAATCGCTGGAGGCCGTTGCTTCCACCACGACGGTATTTAATTTTTTCGCCAAGGGAAAAAGCAGAAGACCGGCAACGATTGCTGCGCCGGCGCTGATTCCGAAGAACAATGCCTTGTTATCGAAATGATCCCAGAAGCCGGTCATGATACCCGCGATTTTTGCTCCGAGCGAAGTCGTAATAAACCAGCCGCCCATCATGAGTGCCGTAAATCGTTTTGGGGCAACTTTGGAAACCAGCGATAATCCAACGGGGCTCACCAGCAGTTCGCTGATGGTAAATACGCCGTAACAACTGAATATCCATACGGAAGAAACTTTATGCTGATAGATATTCACGGAGAGTGCGGCAAACACCATCACCAGCGACGACAAGCCCGCAATGATTGTTCCCCAGGCAAATTTACTGGGCGTGGAAAGTTCTTTTCCGCGGGATTTCAGGTAACCGAATAATCCCACCATGAACGGCGTGAGCAGAATGATCCAGAAGGGATTGATGGATTGATAAATTTCTGTGGAAATCAGTTTGAGGTCGTGCCCTTTGCGGGGCCATTCTTCTTTGGGAATATTTTGCAGGTAAGGATCGGTACCCATTTGTGTAATGACTTTACCATCTGCGCCCGCTTGTGCATGGAAATGTTCATCGAGTACGGGGGCATCTTTCGGTTCGGTATTGACGGTATTCAGAAATCCAAAACTGGATAATATGCCCTGCGAAAATTTCGGGGCCTCGCGTTTTGTATAACTATCGGCCCAGATGGTGAGCGACGTTGCATTCTGACTATAGATATTCCAGAAAATAATAGAAACACCAAAAAGTGTAAACAAGGTTCCGATTCTTTTTCTGTCGAAGCCGCTGCAGCGGTACCATACGCTGAAATAAAACAGGATGATGGGAATGCAGGCAAAAATGAATGCGTCGTTGGAATCGGAACCCATCAGGTTGCCTGGTATAAACCATCCGATGATACCTGCGACGAGAGCGGGGACAAAAACGTAATAAACAATTTTAGAAAAAGGCATATCCTCTTTCTGCACGGGTTTGATCACATCGGCGTGTTTCACATATTGCTGACCACTGGCAAAAATGAGTAAACACAGCACCATACCAAAGCCGGCGGCTGCAAAGGCATAGCTCCAGCTATATTTAATGCGCAGATAAGCCGCAACAAAATTGCAGATGAACGCACCTATATTGATGCCCATGTAAAATATATTATAGGCAATATCTTTTTTCGGTTTAAGTGCGTCGGTATTATAAATATTTCCGAGCAGCGTACTGATATTGGGTTTGAAAAAACCATTGCCCACAATCACGCAGGCGAGGGCGCCGTACATCAGTCCGCCGCTATGGGGAACCGCCATCAGAAAATAACCGAGGGCCATTAAACTTCCGCCTAAAAAAATCGATAGTCGGTAACCGATATAACGATCCGCCACCAACCCTCCGATAAAGGGCGTGAGATATACCAGCGCAATATAGGAGCCGGTAATATCTGCCGCCATCGTGGTATCCAGACCACGGCCGCCATTGCCGACGGTATCGTGCAGAAAAAGAAAGAGGATGCCCACCATCAGGTAGTAGCCGAAGCGCTCCCACATTTCAGTAAAAAATAATACGTACAATCCGCGGGGATGTCCTTTTTGTGGAAGGGCTGTAGTCATACAGGAATGATTTCTTTAAATAGTATAGACCGTATTGAATTGCCTAAAGTAAGATTTATTTGTTCATCTCAAAGCAGGATAAACGCATGCCTTTCATAAAATTATTTTTCAGATATGAAATCGATTCGTGAATTTCGGGTTGAATCAAAGCGTATTTATGAACATTTTAATCTTGGGAGCAGCGGGAAGGGAACATGCGCTGGCATGGAAAATGTCGCAGAGTGAGTTTCAGCCGTCGCTATTCATCGCTCCTGGAAACGCCGGAACGCTGGCTTTCGGGGTGAATCTACCCATTGAGCCCCTCGATTTTAAGGCATTGAAGGTCGCCTGTCTCGAAAACAAAATCGATATGGTGGTAGTGGGTCCGGAAGAACCCCTGGTGCTTGGCATCGTTGATTTTTTCGGTGCAGATGAAGAAATAAAACATATTCCGGTGATTGGGCCATCGGCGTCTGCGGCGCGGCTCGAAGGGAGCAAAGCTTTTTCGAAACAATTTATGATGAAGTATGGTATTCCGACGGCTGCTTACCGGGAATTTGATGCCGATCATTATACGCAGGGCGCTGATTATGTACGTGCGCATTCGGTGCCAATCGTGTTGAAAGCCGACGGGCTAGCCGGAGGAAAGGGTGTGATTATTTGCAATAGTCATGTTGAGGCCATGGCCGAGTTTGAGCTCATGCTGCAGCAGGATAAATTCGGTGCAGCGGGTCGCCGGATCGTGGTAGAAGAATTTCTGGATGGCATCGAGTTGTCGGTATTTGTT
>JAYWCS010000177.1:0-8889 GCA_043780315.1 Bacteroidota bacterium
CGCATTTAGCTAATATTATTTACTATTATTGGTCGTTTATTTATGTTACAAAAAAATACAATAACAAAATGAATTGGGAACAGGTTACCGATCCGCTCCATCACATTTACTTGTCAGCATTAGTTGCAGTGATCCCAACTCTTTTTATATTCTGGGCGCTCATCATCAAAAGAATGAAGGGCTACCGGGCCAGCCTGCTCACGGCAGCTGTTGCTTTATGCATCGCACTGTTTGTTTATCATATGCCGGCAGGCCTTGCCGCTTTGTCTATGATATATGGATCGATGTATGGACTCTTTCCTATCTGCTGGATTATTTTACCTGCGTTATTCCTTTTTAATATTACGGTGGCGAGCGGACAGTTCGAAGTGATTAAAAATTTGATGGGTACTGTAACAACCGATCGGCGATTGCAGGTTTTACTGATTGCCTTTTCCTTTGGTTCTTTTCTGGAAGGTACCGCCGGTTTTGCAACACCCGTTGTGATTACCTCCGCCATGTTATTCAGTCTGGGGTTCGACCCGCTCTACGCCGCCGGCATCTGTCTGATCGCCAATACGGCCCCGGTTGCTTTTGGATCCGTTGGCATTCCCATCATCGTTGCTTCCCATGTATCCGGAATTCCGGAGATGGCGATTTCACAGATGGTGGGAAGAACGCTTCCGTTTTTATCCTTACTACTTCCGTTTTATCTCGTCACATTAATGGTCGGTTTTAAAAAATCCGTCGAAGTGTTACCTGCGACACTGGTCTCCGGATTATCATTTGCTTTCTTTCAATGGTTCTGCTCAAATTATATGGGACCGATGCTACCCGATATCATCGCAGGTATCGCATCGATTGTTTGTCTGATGATATTATTAAGATACTGGAAACCGAAAACGACCTGGCGATTTAAAAATGAACTACCCATGATGGCCGTATCAGACATCCATTATACCGATGCACAAATATTAAAAGCATGGACCCCTTTTATCATCCTGACGTTGGGGGTGATTGGGTGGGGACTTCCCCCCGTAAAGCTGGCGCTCAATGCGATCGGTGAAATCCGGTTTTCCATTCCAGGTTTACATAATGCCATCCTTTCGGCAGAAGACGGAATGCCCTTACCACAGATCTTTCATCTGAATTATTTATCTGCCTCCGGAACGGCGATGCTGATCGCCTCCCTGATCAGCATTCCATTAATCGGTTTCACCTACCGCAAAGCAGGGGTCGTATTTATTTCAACAATCAAACAATTAAAATATCCTGCGATCACGATCTGTTCTGTGCTTGCTTTTGCCTATATCACGAATAATTCCGGCATGTCCAATACCATGGCACTCGCCATTTCCGGATCCGGATTTTTATTTCCCTTCTTCGCCCCCATCCTGGGATGGCTCGGCGTTTTCATCACCGGCTCCGACACCTCTTCCAATGCCTTGTTTGTAAAACTGCAGCATATCACCGCCGATAAAATCGGTGTTGATCCGGTGATTACCGTTGCCGCGAATTGTTCCGGTGGCGTAGTCGGAAAAATGATCTCCCCGCAATCCATCGCGGTAGCGGATGCCTCCGGCGGATTAACCGGCAATGAATCGCGGCTCTTTCGATTTACCGTAATGCACAGTTTCATAATGCTCACGGTGATCTGTTTTATTGTATTGGGACAAGCGTATGTTTTCAAATGGATGACGCCCTTCTATTCATCTGTTTCTAAATCGGTGAACGTTTCTCCGCCAGATGTCAAAATCGGTTATCATTATTTAATATGGCTGGCCTGCCTGCTCGCGCTGGTAGTGGGCTGTATCCGGTTTATTTCAAATAAAAAAACAAAATCCCTCGAACACGAATAAAATATTTTGCATGAAAATGATTGTTTTAGACGGACATACATTAAACCCCGGTGATCAGGATTGGGACGGACTACAAAAACTGGGAGAACTCGTCCTGTACGACCGAACGCCCAAAGCCCTCGTGCAGGAACGTTGCGCCGGTGCAACCGTCGTATTCACCAATAAAACGCCCATTGATATCGAAATGGAAAATCTCCCGATGTTAAAATATATCGGTGTACTGGCAACAGGATATAATATCGTGGACACCGAAAGAGCCAAAAAAAAAGGAATTGTAGTGACCAATGCGCCGGGTTATGGAACGGATTCCGTGGTGCAATTGACCTTTGCCCTCATACTGGAGCTTTGTTTGCATGTACAAAAACACAGCGACTCGGTATCAGACGGTCAATGGTCGGCTTCCCCCGATTTCAGTTTTTGGAATTTTCCTCTAACGGAATTGTCGGGCAAAACCCTGGGCATTATCGGTCTCGGTCATATTGGTGGTAAAGTGGCAGATGTGGGAGCAGCCTTCGGCATGAAAACCATTGCCTCCGGAAGAAATCATTCGCCTCAGCCGCAACGAACGGATTTTCAATGGCAGCCGGTGGAATCCTTACTGGAACAATCCGATGTGGTAAGCATTCATTGCCCACTCACGCCGGACACCAGGGAATTGATCCATGAAAATAATTTACGCAGAATGAAACGCTCTGCTTTTTTAATAAATACTTCCCGCGGTCCGCTCATCGTGGAAAAAGATCTTGCGAACGCGTTGAATGCGGATCGGATCGGTGGCGCCGGACTGGATGTTCTTTCCCAGGAACCTCCGCCGGCTGACAATCCGCTACTACACGCAAAAAACTGTATCATTACACCGCATATTGCCTGGGCGACCGTCGAAGCCAGGCGCCGGTTAATGCAAATCACGATCTGCAACCTGACTTCCTTTCAGAATGGAAAAATAATAAACTGCGTTAATAGCTAAGATCCTTCCATGCATATACTGATTGCACCCAATGCATTTAAAAATAGTATTTCCGCGGCCGACGCCGCAACGCTGATCGGGCAAGGCCTGCAAAGCAGCTGCTTATCTTTTACGAGCACCCGTTTCCCTATTGGTGACGGCGGCGACGGCACGGCGGCACTGTTATTGCAAAAATTAAATGGTACCCGGGTAGCTTGTTTTGTGCACGATCCATTGGGAAGGATGATCGAAAGTTCTTTTGGATTGATCGAAAACGGACGAACCGCGATCATTGAGATGGCTGATGCGGCTGGTTTACGATTATTGGCCACGCAGGAATTGAATCCACTACTGGCAAGCAGTTTCGGAACCGGTGAGATGATATTGTCTGCATTGGATAAAGGAGTAACAAAAATTATTCTTGGCCTTGGCGGATCGGCAACTATCGATGGAGGTACCGGAATTTTAAAAGCACTTGGTATTCGTTTTTTGGATGCTGCCGGGGAAGACTTAAAAAACTTGCCGGAAACACTGGATTCGTTGTCGGGTATTGATATTACCGCGATCGATCCGAGGCTTACTCATTGTTCTTTTATTATTCTTTGCGATGTTGACAATAAATTGTTGGGCGATGAAGGGGCCGCTGCGATTTTCGGTCCGCAGAAAGGTGCTTCTCCGAATGATATTTTATTATTGGAAAAAGGACTCGCGCGTTTTGCGATGGTTTTTAAACAACGAACCGGCAGAGATATTTCTTCGACCCCTCACGGCGGGGCTGCCGGTGGAACGGCGGCCGGACTCTCCGCTTTTCTGGATACCCGGCTGCTAAATGGAATCGACGCGTTTCTCGAGATGACCGGATTCGAAAAAGAATTGGAAAAATCTGATCTGCTGATCACGGGGGAAGGAAGCCTGGATGAGCAGACCCTGCAAGGGAAAGGTCCTTATGGGGTTGCCCTGCGGGCAAAAGAGAAAAATATTCCGGTGATCGGTCTGGCAGGCAAAGTGCCCTTACAGGAAAATAATGCTTTAAAGAAATATTTCGACGTGCTGGTCTCCATCGGCAATGAACCGACCAGTCTGTCCAACGCAATCGAACACAGCAAAGACAACCTGAAACGTATTTCGAAGGAGATTGGAAATTTATTATCAATTGGCATCCATGGACATTGAAACGGAATTAAAAGAAATTTTACCCGCCGGTCGCATCCGGACAAGATATATCGACCTCCTGTCCTTCGCTTCCGATGCCGGCTTTTATCAGCTTGTTCCCCGCGCTGTTGTGCAAACAATCGATGAAAAAGAAATCATTGCACTTTTTCGATTCTCGCGACTTCATCAGATTCCACTGGTTTTTCGCACCGGCGGCACGAGTCTCAGCGGACAGTCCATTACCGACGGCATCCTGGTGGATCTGAGCCAGCACTGGAAAAAAATTATGGTGGAAGAATCGGGTCAGACGGTACGTGTTCAACCGGGCATTACCGGGGCGATGGTGAATGCCCATTTGCTACGACATTCTAAAAAAATAGGTCCCGATCCATCCAGTATCAGCGCCGCCATGATGGGTGGTATTCTGTCGAACAACGCCAGTGGCATGTGCTGCGGCGTCCGCTTGAATTCTTATCATACCACAAAATATATTCGTTTTATTCTGCCCGATGGAAACATATTTACAACAGAAAACAAAAATGACTACGCCCGTTTTGAAAAGGAATGTGAAGTAATATGCCGGGAGCTAGCCGGTTTGCGACAAAAAATTATGGAGGATGAAACACTCCATCATGCCGTTCGAAAAAAATACGAGACAAAAAACACCGTCGGATATTCCTTAAACGCTTTAGTGGATTATACCCATCCGCTCGATATACTCGCCCATCTGCTGATCGGGGCAGAAGGGACGCTCGCATTTATCTCCGAAGCGGTGATGGAAACGGTTCCTGAATATTCATTCAAATCAACGGCTCTTCTATTTTTTTCAACCATGCAGGCCGCATGCGATGCAATCGGTGCGTTAATGCTATCCGGAGCACTCATGGTTGAACTGATGGATCGCGCCTCTTTGTCGGCCGTTGAAAAAATGGAAGGCATTCCGGCACTGGTGGCCACACTGCCCGCGAAGGCTGCCGCCTTACTGATTGAATTCCAGGAGAACGACCGAAATATACTGGAACAAAAAGTAAATGATTTTCTTTCGATCGCCAGCTCGCTGGAATTGTTTCGTTTTCCTGTTTTTACATCCGACCCACAGGAACAAGCCCTTTTATGGAAAGTAAGGAAAGGACTCTTTCCAGCTGTTGGGGCGGTGCGGGCCCGCGGCACGACGGTTATCCTCGAAGACCTGGCCTTCCCGGTGGACCGTTTGGGAAATGCAATCGCCGATCTGCAACAACTTTTCAAAAAGCATGGTTATCTCAACGCTATTATTTTTGGACATGCCAAAGATGGTAATATTCATTTTGTTATCACCCAGGCGTTCGACAATCCGTCAGAAATTGAACGCTATGATTTGTTTATACGCGATGTGGTAGACCTGGTCGTGCACCGCTACGACGGTACACTCAAAGCGGAACACGGTACGGGCCGGAATATGGCGCCCTTTGTGGAAACCCAGTGGGGAACAGAGTTGTACGGAATCATGAAAAAAATAAAACAACTGATCGATCCCGAAAATCTCTTGAACCCGGGGGTGATCATCAACGCGGACAAATCGATACACCTGAAAAATTTAAAGGACCTGCCCGCTGTAGAAGAAGAGGTTGACAAATGTATTGAATGTGGTTATTGTGAACCGGTTTGTCCGAGCCGTGATCTGACCAGCACGCCCCGCAGACGAATTGTATTGAGAAGGGCACTCAAAAAATTAGAGCTGGCAGGCGATACAGTTCATTACAAACAATTGCTGGATCAATTCGAATATGAAGCCATCGATACCTGCGCCGTGGACGGCCTCTGTGCAACCGCCTGCCCGGTGGATATCAATACCGGCGATCTGATTAAACGACTTCGCAGAGAAAATCACTCGCGCCGGGCAAACCGGTACGCGCTCTGGGTGGCCCGGCATTTCAAAAAAATTGAACGCTTCGCAAGACTTGCCTTACAGTTCGGAACGGGCCTCAATCGGATATTCGGTAAAAAAACCATGACCCGGATAACGGGTCTATTGCAAAAGATAATTCCGGCAATGCCGCGATGGACCGCGCAAATGGCAGCTCCACCGGACCTGACACTACTCCGGGAAATAAATATACATCCAGCATCGATTGAAAGAAAAAAAATAGTGTATTTCCCGGCCTGTATTACCAGAACACTGGGTACGTACGAAGGGAAGAAAAAAAATATGGTCGAGACCTTTTTAAGCATCTGCGAGAAGTCATCGATTGACGTGACGATATTAAAAGACATTCAGGGCAGTTGTTGCAGTCAGATTTTTTCGTCCAAAGGTTTTCAGGATGCGTATCGCTTTACGGCAAATAAAATCGCAGACAAAATGTATGATAGTAGTGAAAAAGGAAAATATCCCATTGTGATGGATGTTAGTTCCTGTACCTATTCACTTCATCATATTGGCAATGTATTGGACGGCGAGCGGAAAATAAAATTTGATCAGCTGACGATACTGGACAGTATCGACTTCCTGAATAACATGGTGGTTCCGGGAATGAAAATCAATCTTCGTGTGAAGAATATTGTCTTACATCCGGTTTGTTCCCTGGATAAAATGAAAACCAAAAACAGTTTTATCCGGCTCGCAAAACAATTCGCCGAAACCGTTACGGTTCCCATATCTTCCGGTTGCTGCGGCATGGCCGGCGACCGCGGTTTTCTGTTTCCTGAGCTGGTTGATTCAGCCACCCGCGCGGAATCTAAGGAAGTAAATGAACAAGTTTCTAACGGATATTATTCTTCCACCAAAACCTGTGAAATGGCGATGTCGGCCGCGACCGATAAAAATTATCTGTCCATTTTATATTTAGTGGACGAATCGATTGAATGATTCGAAAGCTGACTGATGGAGAATAATCGACCCCCCTATTGCTCGTTTATTAAGACCATGAAACCTTCACCGGCTAATTAGTTTAGTGTGAGTTCCACTTTCCGTTCTGTGCTTAATAAAATAACCGCCGCCCCTCACCCTTGCTTTGCGCCTTCTATTGGATGGATGCCCGACAGTATCCAAAAATCAGCCCCTGAATAAGTTTTGTTATTCATCTCAAATTGAAAATCCGGACTTGTCTTTTCAAAATAGTCAAATGTCCCACTCGACAGCTTATAAAAAAGAGTGTCCAACGGTCCCTTTGGACCGGGAAGCTGAATCCGGCGTTGTACGACGCTGTTATCCAGTATGAGTACGGAGTCTGTCCATGACGCATACGATTCCTGTGCAAAACCATCGAACCGAATAAATAAACCAATAACGGCGAAAACTCCCTTTCTCAGAAAAAAAATCATTGCTTTAAAGTGTATGTGTCGGATATCCGGAATGAACGTCGATGCCGTTTTATTTCTGTGCATTGAGATATTGAAGGCGGTAAGATTGCGGCGGACAGCTTTTTATCTTTTTAAATTGCCGGTAAAAAAAAGGAATGCTTTCAAACCCGACGAGGTAGCAGATCTCGCTGATTTGCTTACCGGTTTCAATCAGGAGCTTACAGGCCCGGTTGATGCGGTATTCATTCAGGAAGGTAAAAAATGATTTCATCAGACTTTTACTGAAAAAGCGCGAAAAATATTCTTCGCTCATATTCACATGTGTCGAAACATCGGCGAGTGTGATTTTTTTATGATAGTTTTTTTTAACAAAATCATACACGGCGTTGATGCGTTCGTTGTTGGCAGAATTCAATTCATAAGAAAAACCCTGCTGACTCAGGAGATGAAATTCGCTGGTCACCGATAATTCCTGCAAAATCTGAAGCAGAATGATGTACTTTTCGAATGGATCCCCATTCAACAGATTGTATAATTTGGACTTGACTTTTAGTGCCACACTGCTGTTGAATTTTATCCCCTGATTCGATTTTCCGAAAAGGGCATTGATGCCACTAAATTGGTCGTCCGACAACCATTTTACCAGGTCACTTTTGAGATAAACGACCACGGCCCGCGATGGCTCTTCCTGATCACCCGAATTGATCCAGCAATGGGGCAGATTAGATCCCAATAGTACCAGATCATTTTCATAGAAATTTTCAATATTGTTGCCCACATAGCGGACGCCCTGACTATTGGATATATAGGTTAACTCAAACTCGGGATGATAATGCCAGGGAAAATCAAATTCCTGCTTGTTTTCCTGGCGAATTACTTTAAAAGATTTCGATTCTAAAAGGGATACCGACTTGTATGCAGGTTTCATGTTATATTATTTTGTACTGAAAATCCCTTAATCCTCTCAGTAATATACAAAATAAGGTAATGCAACCCTTCAGAAATATCTGATAACCCTGTTTTTTAGATATAAAAATATTTTACATACAAGATCTTTTTGGAAAAATTTACTTTGATTGATTCATACGGCTTCGGAAATCAGCCACTTGAGGAAGTAGATAGTCGTCGAATTCGTCTTCTGAATTTCCGGCATGACCTTTCAAGAGTTGCCAGTATTCGACATGTTCCGTTTGGGCCTGCGGTTCCAGCTCAACGAGTGGTCCCAGTGTTTCCAGTTCTAAAAAATGACCATTGATATAAATTTCATTGTTACTTCCGTGGTCAGGGTATAGTAAAGAAAGATTGAATTCAAATAGTTTAATGAGTGTATAATGATCGAGTTGACAGGCTGCCCAGCCCAACTTATTCGAAATGCCAATTTTTTGTTCGGAAGTAAACCGGGAATTCTGTTTAGCCTGAATATATTTATTCCCCCATATCCAGCGCGGATCCTGCATCTGGGTATAACTCCATAATGTTAAACTACGCGCAGGTAATAAATATTCGTCCCCGTCTCCATAAGGTTCCTGTGGAACAATGGCGACTGTTCCCGCGGAAAGTACCGATAAGGCCCAGGCTGCTAATTTTACCGGCCAGCGATTGGTATTGATTAAACGATGTAATATCCTCACCTCGTTTTTATCAGCCGATAAAGAAATCTCCATTTCTTTGATG
>JAYWCS010000178.1:0-6193 GCA_043780315.1 Bacteroidota bacterium
CTGGTTGTAAAAACCATTTGCCGTAAAATTGAATTTATTCTGACGGAGGCTGAAATTCAATCCCCCGTTGATGGCTCCGTGGCCATCTACCCCACCCCGGACACTTCCATTATATCCGGTTTTACGATTTTTCTTTAATACTATATTTACGATACCGGCTCCCCCGCCCGAGGCTTCGTATTTGGCAGAAGGATTCGTGATAATCTCAACACTTTCTATGGCATCGGCTGGAATCTGATCGAGCGTCAAGGTAGTTGGACGGCCATCAATATACAGCAGTGGCGGCGCGTTTCTCAAGGTCAGGTTGCCATCAATATCCACATTCACGGAAGGAACATTTTTCATGATGTCCAACGCGGTGCCACCGGCATTCACGATATCTTTCTCTACGTTGTAAACTTTTTTATCAATATCCAGACGCAAAGTCGGTTTGGATGCGCTGACGGTAACGGCTTGTAGTTCGGCTACGTCGGCCGTCATCCGGATATTTCCCAGATCCTTGTCAAATCCATTGATGGTATTACTCATGGCACTCAACGCAGCCTGCGGATCAGTGCCGGTTTTCGGCACGCCACCAGCGGGCATGTTCATTTGAAACAACACCGATTGTTCGAGGGGCTTGAAGCCGGTGGCGGATATTTTCATTTTCAGGGCCCCGAAAATCGGAAGGTCCTCAAAACTAAATTCACCCTTTGTATTGGTAGTTAAGCCTTTCAGCAAAACCTGTTTAGTTTTTTTGCTGACGGAATCATATTTGTTGCCCATCAATAAAACGGTTGCCTCCTGAATGGGCCTGCCGGCACTATCTACGAGTTTACCGTACACATGTCCCATATTCGGCACCGATTTACCACCGCCACCAGGAAACTGCGCTTTTACGGTAACGGTCCCGGCCAGCAAAACCAATAACGAGAGCAAATTTTTCATACTATTCATTTGTGAGGGTAAAACTACTCCCGGACGATTAAATGGCGGCCGGAATTGAGACGAGTGGTTAAAATCCAGCGACCAAATACAGATTTATTAATTTCCCTGCCCTATTTCGCGAAGCAGGTTGTCTTTATATAAATCGCTGAGGGGGAGTTCGAGGGTTCCCAGAAATACAGAATTTCTGCGAATTGCAGTGATATGATCAATTGATATAATATATGATTTGTGGATCCGGAAAAATTTACCAGGCGGAAGTTTTTCTTCAATTGCTTTCAGGCTCATCCGGATGATGAGTGGTTTGGTTTCCCCCTGTTGTATTTTTAAATAATCTTTTAATCCTTCAATAAGCCGGATTTCTGAAAATACAATTTTGACGAGTCCGTATTCTGCATTAACAAAAAAATACTCCGGCCAGGCCGGGGCCCCGGACAGACTGTTATTTTTTAATTTATAAAAATCAAGCGCTTTATTACAGGCTTTCAGAAATCGTTCAAAGGGAACGGGCTTCACCAGATAGTCCACCACATCGAGATTGAATCCTTCCAATGCATATTTTTCATAGGCAGTAATCAGAATCACCATCGGACGAACCGCAAGCGATTGTAACAACTGGATTCCCGTGAGACCGGGCATCTGGATGTCCAGAAAAATCAGATCCACTCCCTGTCGTTTCAGTTCAGTGAGTGCATCCATAGCTGTTGTGCAGGAAGCAACGAGCTCCAGACTGGGCACCTGTCGGATATTATCCTCCAGGAGAGCCAGTGCCAGCGGTTCATCGTCTACTGCAATACATTTCATATTCAATGAAGTTTTATCTGAAGGGAGATCGTAAACAATCCGTTTTCTTTATTGATGGAAAGGATATGTTTCTGATCATATAATAAATTTAACCGTCGGATCACATTGGGCAACCCGATACCGGAGGTCGGATCTTTTATTTCTTCATTTTTTGGATTGTATTTATTCTTCACCCGGAAATCAATCAATCCTTCAGAAATACGCAGAGAAATATCAATTACCGGGTCTTCGATGTTTCCCGTACCATGTTTAAAGGCGTTTTCAATAAACGGAATCAGCAACATTGGCTCAATGAGCTGCGTATCGCCCTCATCCATATCTGATAGGATGATCAGTGATTTTGCAAAGCGTATTTTTTGGAGTTCAATATAACTATTCACATACTCTGTTTCCCGCAGCAGGGTAACCGAGGTTTCGTCAGATTCATATAGCATGTATCGCAGAAGGCCCGAGAGCCGGATGAGTGAGGGTTCTAATAGTTCTGATTTTAGCCGGGCCATCGCCACCATATTATTCAACACATTGAAAAGAAAATGCGGACTCACCTGCGACCTTAAAAACGACAACTCTGTTTTCAGGTTTTCATTTTCTCTTTCTTTCATTAACTGTTCCGTTTTTATTTTATCCTTTACAAACCAGTACACGGTGCTCATGGACCATATAAATAAATAAGGAAAAATCAGAAAGCGGTAGTCATGTTGAAAGCCAGGCTTATGGCCCTCTTTCGGAAAAAAATTAACGACTATCAGGAAAACCACAAAGAATAAAATGATCAGTAAAATATAAATACCGATTTTCCGGCGATGTAAAAAACGGGGCAGCAGGAGGACACAATTCGCATAAAAAAAAAGAATACAACAGGTATCAAAAATGAGCGACCGGTAGTTGATAATTGCTTTCCAGTTCAGCCGCGATTGGTCGGGTTCCCGGTGGAAAAGAATGGGTAAAGAAAATAAAAGCAGCCACGCGAGTATGTGGTAAATAGTAATGACGGCCTTCGATCGGTACCAGCGTGTGCTCATGAGAATTTTATCTTCTGCAATGTCCGAATATATCCGTAACCAGGAACCCGGCCTGCGACAAACAGCCTCTTTTCTGAGATGAAAACCCGTTTCAGCTGAACCCCAAATATAAATCCTCTTTAAATGAGAAGTCCCCGCTTTATTTAAAGAGCGGGGACTTCTCATTTACCAACAATTAATATCCAGGAATATTGGTTGAATTATTTCGGCAAGTCGAAAATCTTCGGATCAACCGGTTGATTTAACTCGATTTTATTAACCGTACTGGTGATGTTAAACTGGCCACCATAGCTGATTTCAATGGCATAAGGAAAAGTCAGTCCGAGATCCCCTTTTTTGAAATTTGAAAAGCTGGAAGCTACTTCCATAGTTTGTCCCATCATCTGACCCGTGGTGGTCATCTTGGTCATATAGTAGGTCGTTGCATCGATATAAGCAATCACTTCGCCGATATCAGCACCCGTGATTTTCAATTTATAGGCGTTGCCTTCCTTGCCCAGTAATTCTACTTTATTGCCTTTGGCTGCGTAGTTCACGAGCGGACCGGTCATATCCAGTTTTCCTTTTCCCTGTTTGTACATTTCGTCCGGCATCACGGTCGGTGTAACCGCTCCGGCATATGGGTTCACCTGCCAGCCCCCTTTGTCGGTGAAAACCTGGATCATTTTCTGTCCGTTCACTTCCGATTCCAGCCGATAGCCCACTCCGGCTGCTCCGGTAATCACACTGGGTCCTTCGCTGCCCATCACCGCGACAGTGTTATCCATTTTAATTGTTTTGACCTGATTCAGGTTGTCTTTTCCGCCAATGGCATCCACATACTTATTAACGATATCATCGGCCGTCTGAGCCTGAATTCCACTGAACCCTGCGATTGCGAACAGGAGCGCTACGCCCATTTTAACCATTTTCATGCGTCTTTTTTTATTTAAGGATAAAGATCCTGATTTTTATTTAAACCGCCCGCTGTGCATATTTTCCGCATTGTGTAAATGAATTTACCGATTCCATCAACTGTTGACCCGTTTTTACAATTCTTTTGCACAATGAAATATTTACTCTCTCTGTGCTTTATTATATTTTTATTTCATAAAAATATTGAAGCTCAACGATTTACAACAACGAAGGCCCAGCAGCTCATTCTAACCAACGAAGATTCCCTGAATTCGGGAACCAGCACCCGGAAAACGGTTATTTCCGGATATGGCAGTACTTTTTACCAGCGCAATTTCAACCAGCAGCAATCGGTCGTTACCTTGGAACGAGCCGTACTTTTTGTGGGGCATTCGTTCTCGCAGAAAATTTCTTTTTTCTCCGAGCTGGAAGTGGAAAATGCAAAAGTGGTGGGCGGCGAGGCCAATAACGCAGAGATTTCCATGGAGCAGGCTTTTTTAAAATTCAACTTGAATGCCCATCAATATATTATTGCCGGATTATTCGTACCGCGCATCGGTATCCTGAATGAGAATCACCTCCCGGTCAATTTCAACGGGGTCGAGCGTCCGATGGTAGAAACTTTTATTATTCCCGCTACCTGGCGTGAACTGGGGGTGGGATTTTATGGGTCCAGCGAGAAGATTCCTTTGAATTATAGTTTGGCGATTCTGAACGGTTTATCAGGCGCCAAATTTGAACATGGCACCGGTATCCGGGGCGGGCGGGCAGAAGGCAATCTGGCTTCTGCAAATAATCTCGCGATTACAGCGGCTGTTCAATATTACTGGAAGAATTTCAAATTCCAGGTGTCGGGCTACAGTGGCGGTACCGTAACGCTCAGCCCACAGGGTTCCGATAGTCTGGGCCTCAACAGTGGCGCGTTTGGAACACCTATTTATCTGGGCGAAGCCGATGTGCAATTTGAATCGAACGGCCTTTCCTTTAAAGTGCTGGGTGTTTGCATCTCCTATCCGGATGCCGGCAAGATGAGTACAGTGTATGGAAATAATACGGCTACCAGCATGTACGGTGCGTATGCCGAAATTGCCTACAACTGGCTTCACAAAAAAACCACGCAGGCGGGTTTCATCAGTTTTGCGCGGCTCGAAACGCTGGATATGAACGCGGGTATCGCTTCAAATGGTGAAGGTGTTTATGACGGAACGGAAAAACAAAATCACCTGATCCTTGGATTTGGATACCTGCCGCTGCCCAATGTGGTGATCAAAGCCGATGTGCGGCTGTTGTATACCGGACCACAAAATCCGGAACTCGTCATCAACCCGGCCCCGAATGCATTGCCCTATAAACAGAGCAACCAGTTTATGAACCTGGGCATCGGATATTCATTTTAATTTAATTGCTGATCAGATGAATATGGAAAGAAGAAAGTTTTTGGAGTCTGCCTGTAAAGCCTGTCTGCTCGCCGGCGCTGGGATACTCATTGCCGATTTGACGGCTTGCAGTCCGCCCATGAAAATCACCCAACTACCGATTACGCAAAATACGGTGCTGTTGCCAGCAGCCAGTTTTACCAATGCCCCCTTACAGATTATCCGGCCCGAAGGCTGGCTTTACAATATTGCGGTTCGCAAAATGGCCCCGGATCAGTATGAAGCCTTGTTATTACAATGTACCCACCAGCAGAATCAATTGCTCGTTCAATCCAACGGATATAAATGCACCCTGCACGGCAGTCAGTTTGGAATAAACGGTCAGGTAGAAAAGGGTCCCGCAGAATCACCGCTGAAAAAATATATTACCCGCGTCAATCAGGATCAACTGGTCATTCAACTCGAAGCTTAATTATCATTCAATCATTAAACAACAGTTATATGTTATGCCGGCGATGGGCATGGGAGTGATTTTAAGGAGCCGCTGGCACAAAGCTGAACTGGCACCCAAGAGCACCTACGACGATCGTTTGAGTGGAGGCTTAGCAACCGTTTTTGATGAAACGAGTCACGCGCTGACAGTCCGTATTGAAGGATTGAATGCACGTGATGAACGCGTACATGAACTGGGTGACCAAACATTCGAAACAAAATTTGTTGCGCCGCCCTCGACAATATTCGGCGGACTGGGATCTATTTTCAATAATGTTTCCTGCATTACCTGTCACCCCAACTCAGCGGACAGCGCATTCATCCCTACGGCGATTTTTTATTACATGACATGGGGCCCGGACTGGCCGATAACCGGCCCGACTTTCTGGCCACTGGCAGTAAATGGCGCACACCGGCTTTATGGGCACTCGGTATGTTGCCGAAAACAACCGGCATCGCATTTTACCTGCATGACGGACGCGCACGAACCCTTGAAGAAGCCATCCTGTGGCATGGCGGCGAAGCATCCCGGGCTTAAGAGTCTTTCACTCAATTGTCGAAACCGGAAAGGGACCAGCTGATCAAGTTTTTAAATTCACTGTAGTTCATCGTTTGTGCATCTTAACTTCGGCGTACAAATAAAAACGAAATGAAAACAGCCGTTGTCGGGTATGGTGTGGC
>JAYWCS010000179.1:0-4209 GCA_043780315.1 Bacteroidota bacterium
GGATTAGGATGTACAAGTTTCCGTCTGATGTATGACGATTGCGACTGGGAAAAAGTAAATGACAATGAAGATCCGAATGTCTACAATTGGACCTACTACGATTCGGTTTACAGTGCTCCCCGCTTTACCTGCGTGGGGAATACCATCGAATATTTAAACAGCAGGTGAATCACGGATATTACTTTGAGTCCTGACGGTGCGGCTCCCGTCTGGATGGGTATTACAAAACTTAAAATGGGATCTGAATCCGAATATGCGGAAATGATGTCTTCCATGGTATATTATGGTCTGCGTTGCAGAACTCCTTCGATACATTTCATTATGCTTTCTCCAACTAATGAGACAACCTGTGGCGGTGACGAAGGCACCTTGATGACGCCAGGCCAACTGGGAGATGTGTTCACCGACATCGCCCAACATCTGATCAATGACAAACTCACGGAACTCACACTTATCGGACCTGATAATTGCGGTGGATGGGCTTCAAGTTATCATGCGATGGTATCCAGTCCGGTGGCTATGTGAAAGATTATACGATTCGGACAACATGACTATGGCGATGAGACAAAAAAATAAAAGATCTGATTGATTCAATTAAACATTCACCTTATCCCGACAGGGAAGCCATCAAGACGGAAGCGAATGCCAGTTGTATTGGATGTGATGGTGGAACCTATAACAAGAGTTATGACTTCAATTATTATGCAGGACCCGCGTATAGATTTATTTTGCAGCATTTGAATGCCGGCGCGAATGGCCTGCAGATTTGGGAAGGGTATGACAGCCGGTATCATCACCCCGCCAGAACGCTCACCTGGAGTATGTGGGGTATTTACGGCATCAACGACACCTTGAACGCGGATGTATATGCGCCGCGGGCACATTACTATACATTTAAACAGTTATTCAGATTTGTTAAGCCAGGGTATAGACGCATTGATATTTCAACCAGCCTTTCGAAAATGACGGTCTCGGCATACTATGATCCGGCAACCGGAGACATTGTGATCACCAGGAAAAATAATAGTGACAAGGAGCAGAAAATGCAATGCGTACTTAAAAATCCTTCCGGAAAAAAATCGCTGAAATATTATTATACGAATGAGACATATCACTTTTACCGCGACGCGGATGTGAAATTAAAGCAGCAGTCTTTTTCTGTAGTTATTCCGCCGAATGCTGTTTTTACGCTGACTGGCAATCATGCCGGCAAGTAGTTTCATTTTTGTATGAGAATATTTTTTATGCAAAATAGCATAAGAAAAAGACAAAATCAGGTAAGACTACCGCGACAATATCATCTACGTTTGAAAAGTCGAAAGATATTGCTGTCCATCTCCAAAACTTCTGCTATGAATTTACATTCTCACAAAAATTGCCAATGGCAAAAAAAGTTGATGTTGCAAATAGTTTGCATTTTCCTAAGTGTTTTTACATTTGCCCAGTCCTACAATATTGCGGGAAAAGTTTCTGACAGTAGCAGTCAGGCTTTGGGAAACGTTTCCGTTAAAGTGCTGGGTAGTTCTCATGGCACTACGACCAATGATTTGGGGGAATTTAAAATAGCCGTAGCAAAGGGTCAGACACTTGTTTTTTCCTATCTGGGCTTTGCAGAGAAAAGAGTGGTTATTACAGATGATGAGCCCATAAATATTAGTCTGTCCACCACATCACAAAACTCATTGAATGAGGTTGTGGTTGTAGGGTATGGAACGAAAAGAAAATTAAATCTGACCGGAGCGGTGTCTTCTGTGAATGCAAAAGAACTTGAAAACAGGCCTGTCAGTAATATATCCAGTGCATTACAGGGCACCATGGCGGGAGTGACAGTTACATCAACCGGTGGTCAGCCGGGAAATGATTACGGTAACATTTTCGTTCAGGGAATGGGGACGCTGGGTAATACAAACCCGATGGTTGTTGTTGACGGCGTGGTGTCCACAATCAATGACGTGAATTCCAATGATATCGAATCGGTGACCGTTTTGAAAGACGCAGCTTCCGGCGCCATTTATGGTTCAAGGGCATCTAATGGAGTTATTCTTATCACGACAAAAAAGGGTAAAATCGGTGGCACAGTTGTTCACTACACAGGGTATGTGGGCAAACAATCGGCTACGCGTCTCCCGGATTATCTCCCATCCTGGCAGGCGGGTTCCTTTTATAACGAAGCACTTGTCAATGAGGGCAAAGCGCCAAGATATGCGCCCGGCGAAATTCAGAAATTAAAAGATGGTTCTGATCCGGATCACTATGCCAACACCGACTGGCTGGGATTATTCTATAATGGTTCGGGATTTCAACAAAGTCATTTTATCGATGTCAGCGGAGGGAATGAAAAAACGCAGAGTTATCTGTCGCTTGGATATTTTTCTCAGGATGGGATTATTCAAAACTCCGGATTTCAACGTTATACCGGCCGTTTCAAGATAACCAGCAAACTCGGTTCACATTTGAGCGTAAACGGAAATCTTGCTTATACTTTTGAAGACACAAAACAACCGACAAACCCGTACACCGGACAGGCTGGTACTACCTTTTGGGAGGTGAACCGCATAAGTCCAACTGTTCCCTACAAATATTCAAACGGATATTATGGATATTTTGATGACGGAAATCCGATTGCATGGCAGGATTTAGGCGCCACTCGGGATAACAACGGTTATTTTCTGCGCAGTAGCGTGGATGCCGATCTGCTGATCGTAAAGGGACTTCACTTTAAGCCTCTGCTTGGTTATCAGCTCACGATGAATCAGTCGAAAAACTTTGTTAAGGATATTCAATATTATGACTGGCAAACGGGTAACCCTACATATTATGAGGGACCGAATTCGCTGACGGATTATAATGATAACACCACGGTTGTCACACTGCAAGCGTTGCTACAATATGATAAAAGTTTTGGCTTCAGTAACTTTTCAGCAATGGCGGGATATTCCCAGGAATATACGCACTTCAATTTTCTCCGGGGATATAGAAAATCTTTTCTCAATAATTCGCTGGCGGAATTAAATGCCGGACCGGTGACTGGACAACAGGCTACGGGTTCAGCTTATGAGATCGCGTTGCAATCATGGTTTGGTCGTATAAGCTATGATTACAAGAACAAATACTTGCTTGAAGGAAATATCCGCTACGACGGATCTTCCAGATTTGCTGCAGAAAATCGCTGGGGTGTGTATCCATCTGTCTCAGGCGGCTGGCGCATCTCGGAGGAGAACTTTTTTGAATCCTTGAAGAATACCATTTCCGATCTGAAGATCAGGGGATCCTGGGGGAAACTCGGAAATCAGAATCTGAGCACAATCACCAACAGCAGTGGCACACCGGTTGGCAATTATCCTTATATACCGACTATCTCATCCGGACAGAATTATGATTTCGGTGGTGCGGTTGCTCCAGGTTTGGCGCCTTTGAACGGAGCAAATCCATTGATTACATGGGAAAGCACATATTCCACAGACTTCGGTCTGGATGTGAGTATCCTGAAAGGTAAGATCAGTTTCAGCGCGGACTATTTTATAAGGAACACTGATAACATCCTGCTGAATATTCCGGTGAGCTCAATGTATGGTTTTAATGCTCCTGTTCAAAATGGAGGAACGGTGCGTAATACCGGATTTGAAATGGAACTGGGGTATCATGGTAGTGGAAAGAATTTCACGTACAATATTTCTGCGAACGCAAGCTTTATAAAAAACACTGTTACCGATTTGAAAGGAATCGATCCCATCATCAACGATTTTTCCTTTTTGAAAGTCGGTTTACCAATCAATTCATTCTATGGCTATCAGGCGGAAGGGATTTTCCAAACTCAGGATCAGGTAAATAAACACGCGACCCAGAGTGGCGGCGTGATCGCACCCGGTGACCTGATGTATAAGGATCAGAATGGGGATGGTGTCATCAATGGCGCCGACCGCGTTTACTTGGGTAGCTATTTTCCAAAAACTACTTATGGCTTAAACCTCAGTGGAACCTGGAAAGGGTTTGATATGACTATTTTCTTACAAGGTGCTGCTGGTATCGAGGGACTCATCAGAGGAGTAACCATGGGTATGATCGGAGATAAGGATGGTAAGCCAACCACAATATTTGAAAATCATTGGACCCCTGCCACCCCGACAAATAATTTCCCCAGACTATGGACGTCTTATACGCAAAACGATCCGGCAACTAACAATTCTTCTTTCTGGGTAAGGGATGCCG
>JAYWCS010000180.1:0-10581 GCA_043780315.1 Bacteroidota bacterium
TTAATTATATCGGCAGTAATTGTACCTGTCCAATATTTCAGGGGAATTTCCGTTGCCAAAGCCGCTTTTAAAAGACTACGCAATCGTTTGTTGTTCGAAATACTACCCATCTTAACTAAGTTTGAAGACAGCCGATTAATGGAGTTTACCAAATGGAAAAAGAAACAGCTTTAAAGGTTTTGGAAGACTACAATTTCAAAGCAGATGAGTGCTCGGTGCAGGCTTTTGGCACGGGTTTGATTAACCGCACATGGAGAATCAGCAGCCCACAGGGAGAATACATCCTTCAACTGATCAATACCAAGGTTTTCCGGCACCCGCAGCTGATTGCAGATAATGTCAATGCGCTCTCCAACTACCTGGAAAAACATTCCCCCGACTATCTTTTCACCCACCTGATTCCCACCCGGGAGGGCAAAAGTCTGGCTTTCGAACCCTCCAAAGGATATTTCAGGCTTTGGCCATTTGTGCCGGAATCCTATAACTATGATGTGGTACAAGCCAGCCAGCTGGCCTATGAAGCAGCACGCCAATTCGGGAAATTCACCCGTTTGCTTTCCGGATTTCCCATAAAACAACTGCACTTCACACTACCCGACTTTCATAATCTTTCGTTACGGTATGAGTTGTTCGAACAAGCGGTAACCGGTAGCAGCGAAATCCTGATTCGCGGAGCTTCCGAACAAATCCGCTTAATAAGGTCATTTTCATCTATCGTGGAGCAATTTGAACACATCAAACACAATCTGGGTTTCCGGATACGACCCACTCATCACGATACCAAGATCAGCAATGTACTTTTTGATAAAAACGGCCACGGCCTCTGTGTCATCGACCTCGATACCGTGATGCCGGGCTATTTTATAAGTGATCTGGGCGATATGATACGCACTTATATTTCGCCTGTAAGCGAAGAGGAACAGGATTTCAGCCAGATTACAGTACGCGATGAATATTTCGATGCCATTGTACGTGGATTTCTGAGTGAAATGAAAGAGGAGCTGAGTGATATGGAAATCGAAGCCATCGTGTATGCAGGAAAGTTTATGATTTATATGCAGGCGATCCGTTTCCTCACCGATCATCTCAATAGGGACCGTTACTACGGGGCAAAATACGAGGGGCATAATCTGGTTCGCGCAGGTAATCAGATTACCCTGTTGCAACGACTCATAGAAAAAGAAAACCCGTTTAAAGATATCGTATCGGAAATCAGTGCTTGTTTAATTTTAAAATAAAAAGACATGATGCATTCTTCCAGAAGGAAATTTGTCAAGGAAATCACACTGGCCACCGCTGGGTTTACCTTGTTCCATCCAGATCAGATATTTGCAGCGACCCAGGCTAAAACGAAAGTCAGACTTGGATTTATTGGCGTGGGCGGCAGGGGCCGCGGTCATGTAAACAATGCCCTGCAACGCAAAGATGTGGACGTCGTCGCAATCTGTGATATCGATGCAGGTATGCTGAAAGAAACGAATGATGTGCTGAAGAGTTCCGGGAAACCCATGCCACAGGTATATACCGGCGATCCCTATGCTTATAAAAAGATGCTGGAAAGAAAGGATCTGGATGGTGTGATCATCGCCACACCCTGGGAATGGCATAAACCAATGATTATCGATTCGCTGGATGCGGGCTTAAAATACGTGGGCACCGAAGTGGTGCTCGGCCTGAGCCTCGAGGACCACTGGGAAGTGGTGCGCGCAGCAGAAAAGAATAAGGCAAACGTGATGATGCTCGAAAATGTTTGTTATCGCCGCGACGTGATGGCGGCAATGAATATGGTTCGGCAGGGCCTTTTTGGAGAAATCATCCACTTACAGGGCGGCTATCAGCATAACCTCCGGGGAGTGAAATTCAATAATGGCAATAACTCCCAAAATTCGGAAGTCGAATTCGGTGAAAAAGCATACTCGGAAGCAAAATGGAGAACCCTCCATTCCGTGCATCGTAACGGAGATCTATATCCAACCCATGGCGTTGGACCGCTGGCGATGATGGTAGACATCAACCGGGGCAATCGCTTTGTTTCTTTATGTTCATTCAGTAGCAAAGCCCGGGGCCTGCACGACTACATTGTGCAAAAGGGTGGCGCTAACCATCCGAATGCGAAAGTCGAATTTAAACTGGGGGACGTCGTGACGACGCAGCTCAAATGCGCCAACGGTGAAACAATGCTCTTGCAGCACGATACCGATCTGCCGAGGCCCTATTCACTGGGATTCCGGGTTCAGGGCACCAAAGGATTGTGGATGGATGTCAATAAAAGTATCTATATCGACGGAGCCGGTAAAGATGATGAATGGTCACCGGAAGAACCCTGGTTCGAAAAATATGATCACCCACTCTGGAAACGCTTTAACAGCGAAGCAGAAGGTGCCGGCCACGGCGGGATGGATTTTTTCGTCCTGCATGCTTTTGTGGAAGCCATCAAACGCAGTGTGCCCACGCCGCAGGACGTTTACGACGCCGCCACCTGGAGCGCCATTACGCCACTGAGTGAAATGTCGATCGAAATGGGTAATGAACGAGTAGATTTTCCAGATTTTACCGGGGGACAATGGATGTACCGGAAGAATGACTTCGCCTTGGGCAATGAATTTTAATTTTTTAAAAAAAATAATCTATGGCAGGTTTGGGCAGAAGATCCTTTATTAAAAAAACAGCGGCGTCAGGCTTTGGATTGTCTGTATTGAAAAGCCATGCAACCTATTTCATCCCCAAAAAAAATAAATCAGCGAAAAAAGTAATTGTAGCCGGGGCGGGCATCGGAGGACTTTGCTGCGGATATGAGTTAATGAAAAAAGGTCATGACGTAGTTGTGCTGGAAGCATCGGGACGGTATGGCGGACATGTTTATACCGTTCATGATGGATTGTCGGACGGACTATACGGGGATTATGGTCAGGAACATATTACCAAACCCGGATATGAAATCTATCGCGGTTATCTGGATGAATTTGGTCTGGAGGCACTCCCTTATCCGAGAAGAAAGAATCAATTAATCCGGATCGATGGAAAATTTTATACGGAATCCATGCTCGCCGATCCGGCCGTATTGAAGAGTTTTGGTTTCAATGAAAAAGAAGTAGAATTTTTATCCCATCATGCCTGGTCCGATTTAGAATTGTTGTATAAAAATCCTTACCTGGATAAATTCACGGACGAATATCAGCCACTGGGAATCGGGTATGATGAGCTGGACAAAATAGCAATGACCAGTCTTTACACAAAAGATGGTGCTTCCGCAGGTGCGATGCGTTTTCTGGGTGGAGACAGCAGTTCTGCGCTCACCTCTTTATGGGGTAGTGCTATCTTGAAATTACGAGGTCTTCCTGCGCGACCCACTGAACTTTTTCGGTTAAAAGGGGGCAACCAGATGCTTCCAAACGCCTTTGCCAAAAGACTGGGAGAAAGAGTGGTACTGGATACCCGGATACTCTCCATTGCGCAGGAATCCAATAGTGTTTCTGTCACTTGCAGACAACACAACAAAGAAATAAATTATTCGGCAGACTATCTCGTGAACTGTATTCCTTTAACGGTTTTCCGCAATATTCCCATTACGCCTGCGCTGCCCGCAGAAAGGCAATACGTATTTGATCAGGTAACCTACGATTCTTACCAACGCTTCGTATTTCAGGCCAGTTCAAAATTTTGGCTGGAAGAAGGCCATAGCATCAATATGGAATTGGATCATCCGGATCTCTGGGAAGTCTGGCAGTCGTCCGACGAAGTAGATACAAATCGGGCGATTATTCTCGGTACGGGTCCAGGCGGTGTTTCACCGCAACGAGCCCTCGCGGCATTCCGGGAAGTGTATCCGGGAAAAAACGATACCATCGAGCAGGTGATCAGTAAGGACTGGACAAAAGATACTTTTTCGCCGAGTTGCGAAAGAGCAGCTTTCCCCGTTGGCGAATTAAATAAATTCTGGCCCCGGATCATTCAACCCCAGGGCCGCATTCATTTCGCGGGCGCTTATGCAGATAATCTGAACTGGGGAACCGAAGCAGCCACCCGATCGGCCAACCGGGTTGCCAGGGAAATCGATCTCGCGTAATGCATTCCGTTATGTACCAGATATTAACCCGTTTGAAAAAAATTTGTTGCCTGATGCCGGTGCTGGGATTTTCCGGAGTTCATTGGCTAAAGAATGACAATCAACAAAACAATGCACCTGTTGTGCGGTTGATCAGTCCTTCTTCAACAAAAAACGTACAATGGAATTCCATGATCAGTTATAAAATATCTGTCACCGATAAAGAAGATGGCATTTCTGATTATAATGAAATACCCGCGAATGAGGTTTTTCTAAAAATAAAATTCATACCCGATTCCACAAAGGCAAAAACATATATTCAATGGGAAAAAAATAATTTGCCCGATTCCCGGGGAATATCCCTGATTAAAAGTTTCTCCTGTTTCACCTGTCATCAGGTAAAAACAAAACTGATCGGTCCTTCATTCGATTCCATCGCATTAAAATATCCCTCCTCCGCGATTACGTATGAAAAACTGGCAACAAAAATTATGAAGGGTTCCAAATCTGTTTGGGGATCCGCAGAAATGCCGCCGCATCCAGACCTTTCCTCCGATGATGCAAAACAAATGGTCAAATGGATTTTTGAAAATTGTTCGGACCCCAACGTCAATTATATCGTGGGTCTGGAAGGAGTCTTTCGCACCCAATCGAAACCGGTCACGCATCCCGAAAAAGCGATGTATGTATTGACAGCGAGCTATACCGACCACGGACTTTCCAATATTCCGAATTCTAAAAAATGCAGTCAGGATATGATTATCCTAAGAAGTTCAACACATTAAGCGAGGATAAAAAATCAAACAGCGCTAAATAAAAACATGGACAAAATCAAAATAGTCTTCGCTTTTTTCCTGATTCACCTGATGATCTGGAATAAGATTTCCGCGCAGACCGCAAAGGGTTCTAACAATTATCCTTTCGGTATCAAGCATGTGATTATCGTTGGCTGCGACGGCATGAGTCCCAATGGAATCCGCATGGCCGCCACGCCGGTGATGCACCAAATGATCGCCGGCGGTGCCGTGAAATGGAATGTCAGAACGGTCTACCCCTCGATCAGTAGTCCCAACTGGGAATCGATGATCAGCGGAGCCGGCGTGGAAGAACACGGCGTGATCGACAACGACTGGGGCCGGGCTGATTATACGCTTCCTCCGATCATTCAAGGCAAAGAAGGTCTTTTTCCAACTATTTTTGGTCAGATCCGTCAGCATTATCCAACATCAGAGATTGGCGCCGCTTATCAATGGGAGGGCTTCGGTCGTCTCTTTGAAAAGAAGGCTGTAAATTTCGATCAGCATTTTGCCAATGAGGACGAGACCACCAAAGGTTTCGTCGCGTATGTGAAAGAAAAAAAGCCGCTATTTGGTTTCATGCATCTCGATCTGGTCGATGATGCGGGCCACGAATTCGGCCATGGTTCAGATGAATATTATCAGTCCATCCACAAAGCCGATTCACTGGTCGGTGAAATCTGGAAAGCAATCCAGCTCGCAGGAATCGCCGAAAGCACTTTGTTTATTGTTACCGCCGATCATGGCGGTGTAGGATATGGTCACGGCGGTGCAACCCCCGAGGAAATGGAAATTGCAACTATTTATTATGGACGAGGAGTGAAAAAAGGATACCAGATTCATCAGACCGTAGTCACTTTCGACCTCGCGGCCACGATCGCTTTTGCCCTTCGATTTGTTCCGCCATATGAATGGACGGGCCGCCCGGTAAAATCTGTGTTCACCGGTTTTCAGGAACCGGCCAATCAATTTGCCGGTAGTTCTTTAATCCCCACCCCCATCATTCTTCCGGGAAAACATCTTTACCAGCAGGCCGGCGGACTCTATTTCGACCCCACCGCCATCGTGCGGATAAAATCAGTCGCCGATCATGCCCTCACACGATATACCCTCGATGGAGCCGAACCCGATAGCAACAGCCATCTTTACCAGGAACCGTTCTCCGTTCAAAGAAGCACCATTGTAAAAGCAACTTCATTCGATCAGAATGGGAATATTTCGCTCAGAGCCGTGGCCTATTTCCGCCTCGTTGATACCACAAAAGGAAATGGATTACAGGTTAGTTTCTATCGGGGAAAAAACTGGAACCAGCTTCCCTTGTTTAATACGCTCACGCTGGCCGCTGAATGGAAAGCCTATGAGTTTGCCCTTGACCGTGCGCGGATTTTATCCCTGCTCGGTAAAGATGATCCTACTTTTGCCGTTGCGTTCACCGGCTTTCTGGAAATTGATACGGAGGGAGAATATACATTTTACAACAGCTCCGATGATGGTAGCAAATTGTATCTGGATGGGAAGCTGGTGGTAAACAATGACGGCGACCACGGTGTTATTGCGAAGTCGGGTTCCATTCAATTAAGCAAGGGCCGGCACGCGATCCGGATGGAATGCTATAATGGTGCCGGTGGTTTCTGGCTGGATGCATTTTATGAGGGACCCGGGCTGGGGAAACAACTAATTCCGGCCGACAAATTGTTCTTACAACAAAATTGAAAAACCCGAAATAGTCAAATTTAATTTTTACAATTATGCCCGCACAAACGATCACCGTTCAGGAAAAAGTCGATGACATTTTTCGCTTGTACGAACTTTACGGAAACGACTCTTATGGTGAAGGGGTGACCCAATTGATGCACATGGTGCAATCCGCCAAACATGCGCAAAAAGAAGGCTACAATGAAGAAATGATCCTGGCTGCTTTTTTTCACGACATCGGACATTTTCTCGAAGAATCTGAAGACATGGGCATTTTCGGCAAGCACGACCACGACCGGTTGGGTTATGCTTATTTGCTCCGCAAAGGCTTTTCTGAAAAGATGGCCAAGCTCGTTGCCAGTCATGTGGCCACCAAACGTTATCTCACCTTCAAAGAAAAAGGTTATTACGAAGCTTTGTCAGAGGCCAGTAAAAAAACACTCGAATACCAGGGCGGCCCGATGACCGAAGCAGAAGCGATCGCTTACGAGAGAGAACCGCTGCTGAAGGAATATATTAAGATTCGGATTTGGGATGATCTCGGAAAGGAAACAGATGTCCCGGTCGATCCGGCAGATGTGGCCATGCTAAAAGAAATGACAACCCGTTACCTGCAAAGGATGTAATCGATTTTTTAATTCTTCTGTTGATTCGTTACCGGATTTTCTATTTCTTTCTTTTGCTGACCTTCCATACGAATGGCCCAGGCGGTGCGGCAGGGACGTTTACGTGAATCCTGCATTCCTTCCGGCATATGAATGGTCATTACACCCTGCGCATAATGCCAGTCAAGCGGCTTTTCGTAACCCAGCAGGTATACTTTTTTCCCTGTTGCCGGAATCATATTCTGCAATTCGAATGTCTTGCCCGGCCAGGATAATAAAAAAGCATACAGATATTTCTTGTCCTTACTCGCCGTATACCGGATACTGTCGCCTTCTTTCCATACAGCGGCGGCGCGTGTTCCGTATATTCCTTCGCCATTTACTTTGAGCCATTGACCCGTTTCTTCTAATTGTTGAACCGCTTTGGGATGAAATCTTCCGGACCCATCGGGTCCGATGCCCACCATAAAATTGCCTCCTTTCGATACAGCATCCACGAGATTGTTAATGATCCAGCGACTGCCCTTGTAATTGCTATCGGTAGCATCGTAAGAAAAAGTACTGGCCAGCGCGTCAATCACCATCCAGGGCATGTTCGTATTTTCTTTACTGCCCGGCACAAAACCCTCCGGTGTGTAGTAGTCTCCATAGTTCCCAATTCCTCTGCAACGCAGCATCACATTGGGCTGCACGCTGCGGGCCATTTTGATTGTTTCCTTTAATTCGCGCCAAACGGTTCTGCCCAGCCACTGATCGAGACAGATCATATCAATCTTTCCGTAATTGGTTAATAATTCTTTTAACTGTTGCCGGTGACGCGTAATCATGCGTTGAGTTTCCGCTGCTGTTTTCTCCGGTACCATGATTCGAACTTTGCTATCTGTAAAACTGCTGGAATCTCCGTAGTTCAGCGGATTCATTTTCGAATCTTCCGTTTGCAGCGGATGATAATTATAGGGGCGGAAATCGGCATCGTACCAGTCGGGGTGCGAAAAGTACAGATCGATTTTTATGTCATGGCGCCGGGCAGATGCGCAAAGTTCTTTTACGATATCGCGATGAAAGGGTGTTTCCATGATGCTATAAGCGAGATCACAATTCTCGATGGCCGGCCCACCAGGTGCCGTATAGTTCACGCGGGATTTTACACGCGCTTTTGTATCGAACAAAGAGAAACCATCGTGGTGTTTCGTAGTGATGGCAAAACATTTAAGACCGGACCGCTGGAAGAAATCCATCCATTCATCGGCGTTGAAGGCTGTTGGATTCCAGCTTTTATAAAGTTGTTGGTATGCCTGTTTTTTTTCATTGGAAGAATCCAGAAAAGCCCACGATTCATGATTCATTTGCCAGATGGAATAGATACCCCAATGAATACGTACACCGAATTTCATGTCTCGGAATGCCTCATAGGTTTCTTCCGACGCATGAAAATAGCCACTATCCGGTTTTTCTTCCACGTAGTCTTTCACCACCAGATAATGATCGTCATTGGCAGGCAGGCGGATGCCCCTCGCCTGTTCGTGCTGATAGCGCAGCGAAGCCGCTGCAGCCGTTTTATCCTGCTGACCGATACCGATAGACGACTGCGTAAGAAAAAAAACCGCGAGCAGCCAAACGTTTTTTAACCTGATCATTTTGCTTAACTAGGGTTGATGAAAAAATAATTTGTCACACCGCGTCCGATTTCTATTTTATTTTAGGCTTCATTTCATTCACTGTATCCCAGGCTGCAAACGGGACCGCATATCCGCCGGAATCCAGCGTCGTTTTCGGAAATACTTTTCGCACGGCATACCAGTCGGCCGAAGCCAATTTTGTTTTGTAAAGAAAAACGGATTGTAATTGTTGCAGCGGCTGAAGAGAAATAATTCCACGGGCCGTGACCGCGGTGCCCACCAGATTCAGCATTTTCAGATTGTGTAATTCTTTCAGGGAGAGTAATCCCGCATCGGTGATAGCCGTATGATTCAGTTGCAACAGGGTCAGAGCCGAACATTGTCCTACATATTGCATAGCAGAATCACCCACCGGCTGATCGCCGAGCTTCAGCCAGACCAATTGTTTTCGCAAAGGCAGCAAGAGTGCCAGATCTTTATTCGTGACATCAACGGCGTTGATAAAGTTGGCGGACAAATACCGACTGTCACCAGCGACGGGTATTACCTGCACTTTTTTGGCTTCGAGTGCTGCTATATCTTTTGGATCAGCGGCTTCTACCGTTCCGGTGGGCATCAGATCGAGTGAACCGGAAAGATCTTTTGTTTCAGTTTGGCCCGCCTGCCGACTCAATAAAAGCGTGCCGATTTTTGTTGTATACGGAAGTTCTTTTACTTTTTTTGAAAAGTCGGCCCCCTGCGCCACCCACCATTCAATCAACGCGATATCGCCTTTCTTCATCGGCCTTTTTGGATTCGGCGGCATATGATGCTCATCTTCCAAGGGTAATAAAAGTCTTTTTACCAATTCGCTCGCCGCCGGCCGGAATGGATGAATAATAAATCCACCCTTACCACCTTTGGCAATCCAGGTGGAATCGTCAAGCCGCAGATTACCTTTCTGTTTCTGTCGCCCATGGCAGCTGTAACAGTTGGCCTGCAATATCGGCCGGATAATATTGGTGTACACGATCGCTTCTTTGATATCCGCAATTGGTTTTTGAATATCTTCCGTTGAACCGCCCGAATTTGGGAATGCCGAAGTGAGGTAATCGGAACCATGCGTCAGGGATCCACCCAGGTGTCCGGTAAGCAGAATCAACGCCAGCAATGCAATGGAAAGACCTTTAAAAGCAATTGCTTTTTTTTCCCTGCCCGCAAGAATAAAAAGAATGACTGATAAAAAAAATAGTGCCAATGCAATATACAGATGCCAGCTTACCAGTTCTTCATCATAATCTCCACTGGTCGATAACAAATAGCCGGTGAGGCACGACAGGCCGGCGCTCAACATCCCGCAAAACCATACCAACCGTAAAACGTTTGGCGATACGGCATAACGCGGATACAGGGAAATCCATTCCAGCAATAACGCAATCAGCAAAATTCCGATGGGTAAATGAACCAGGACCGGATGAAAATGACCAATATTAAATGTCATCAGGAAAGATATCGCTTACGTAAAAAATGCATCATATACACATTGATGGCCCACTGGTCGGCCACCGGCAGATGTGTATAAGGAAGTGTCGGCATATAATCCGGAGGACCGAATTCAGTTAAAATGGTCAGTGTTTCTCCCCGCTGCTTTTTGAGTTCGACCACCCGGTCCCACCAGGCCAGGTGTGCGTTCATGCATTCCTGCCATTCCGGTGCCCGCGGATCCCCTACCTGTGGACCATCAGGATGTCCCACGCGCGCATGAATATGATCGACCCGGTCGAGCGCGATGTTTACATTTTCGGACTGATCATCCAGCAGGCTGTTATGTACGTTGGTCC